>DATCBF010000149.1:0-3786 GCA_036512025.1 Solirubrobacterales bacterium | reverse complement strand
CGTAGGTAGACGGCGTGGTGTTTCCTGCGTACCAGCCCGGCGGCGCCTGTTCAGCCGATGGGCTTGGATACATGCCTTCGTAGTATTTAGGCCAGTCATAGGTCTCAAAGAGCGGATCGACCAGTGCCGGGTATGCGGTGGAGTCGGTCGGCGCAATGTGCAAGGCGATGGAATTGCCGGATACGTCAAGACTGACTGGAACTTCATTGCCTTCGGCATCGATAGCCGACGGCCGGGGGACGCTGATGAGGGGTTTGCCAGCGCGGATTACTTCGGCGCCGCCATCGTCGGTTTCTTTCAATGTCGCGCCATCAGGCAACGTCAAGTGGAACGTCTCCGTCCGCGGAGAATCTGCGGAGCGCAGCTGGGTCAGAGTCTCGAGCCCAGTTGGCGTCAAAGCGACGCTGAGATCGCTGTCCTGGGCAACATTGGGGAAAAATGCGGTGCTGTGGTCGACGGTCGAGGGACTTCGTTCTTCGGCAGCGCCGGCCAACTTGATCGTGACTTCCTGTTCAGGCAGAGATAGTCCTTCCCCGAGATCAGTCGGAATGCCTACTTCAACCAAGGGATTGGCGGGCTGTAGTTCCCCTTCAGCGTGTTCGATGTTGAGATCGACTGCCGCTTCCTTTGAGGCGGTGTCTTCCGTTCTCAAAGGGAGGGTTGATTCGACAAGGGCGGGGCCTTCTTCACCGCCTTCAGGCGAGGAACCGCCGCCTGATTCTTCCTCGGAGGTATCGGAAGTTGAGGGCTGGGTTTCGGGAGCGACCACCGCAACCGTTGGAGAGAGGAACTTTTCGACGTCGAGTTCGTCAAAGGTCCCGGCTGGCGCCTGTAGCTCTGAGCTGAACACGGACCGAAGGAGGGTGAGGGCTTCATCGCGATTAAGGTCGGTATGAGGCAGTTCGTCGGCAGCCTGGGGGTTGGTGGACTGCATATCGATCGCATTGGAATTACCGGGTCCAACGGCTTCTTCTATTTTCTGTAGCGAGTCTTCACCCCCCGGGCTTTCTCCGCCTTCGCCGGAGAAAGCACCAGCTACCCCAACGGCAAGGAGAAGACAGGACAAAGCGGCAAGCGCGTAGATAAAGCGTTTGTTCATCGTCCCGGCCTCTTCAGACTCCACTCGACTGCGCTCCCGCTGTGCCTGCATCCTTCCCCTGCCGATACCCATCGAAACTCCCTTGTTGTATGCAAAAAAATTTGCTCGTATGTTGAAGCGGGGAGACTTGTAGCACACTGCTCGTAAAAGTTCTTAGTAAAATGTTTGGTTCTATTAGAGTGGTTCAGCGGATTAGAATTGCGATTCGTGAGGCGCCATGCGGAATTCGGGCGGTCCAGAGGGCCGCCCTATCTCATGGGTAACAGTTAGCTCAACCGCGATCAGCACCTCATCGATTGCGCTTCGGGGTATTGCTCGTCAAGGATGTCCATGAACTCAGCCGTGGCCTTGGCGATCTTGTCGCCCCTCTTGATCACTGCGCCTTCTCGATGACCTCGAAGTAATCGCGCCGGGCCAGCTCTTGTTACCTGGCTGCGGAGTCGGGGCGTGGGGAGCCGTGGGTTGTGCGGGTGACAAGCTCCATGACCGACTCGGACCTTCTACCCCGCTGCAACGGCTTCCGCGAAACGCAACTCCTCAACTGCCTCGTCGGGCCGGCGTGCCCGGCGGCTGATGGCCGGTCCGACGCTCGTCCCTGATGGCGGCTCTTGAGCCGAGTGCGTGCTTTCCGTGCCAGCCTCGATCAACTCATCTCCCAGAAGCCGTAGTGGAGTTCATCGCTCAGTCCCCGGTCTTTTCGTCGTAGGCTGGGCGCGGGCGGAGCGGACCGAGCCGGTCGCTCGTCTTGTCGTCTCTCGTCGCTGCTCGGTGATCAACGAACAGGGCGGGGTCGAGGTGCCCTTGGTGGTGCTCGAGAAGTAATCGGCCACCTGCTCGCCCCGCCGTCCTTCCATTTGCTCACCTCTGCGGGTAATCATCACCCCCAGGGGCCCTGCTTCTCAGCTCTTATCGCAGGAAGCAGCCGGCGGCGAAAGGGCTGTGGCGGGCAGAACGCAGCGAAAGGCGATGCCAGGTTGGCCAGCCCACGCGCGCTGAGCGCACCAAGCCCCCGAGCCCAAACGGCGCCCCCGGCTCAAGTGAAGACTCCCTTAGCTTGGGCTCCCTTTCGACTACGTTTCCTCAATGGCTCCATGTGAGATCGGGATGGGCGCAAACAAATCGGCAATGACCCAGGTCATCATTTAGTGAGCCTGTCTGAGCTGCTGCTCGATCCCGCCGAGGCTTTTGGGATGGAGGCGCGCGGTGACACCGACGCCGCGGTGCTGCTGGCGCTTTACGGCTGGCCGGAGGATCCGGGGCTGATCTTCACCGAGCGGCGGGCAGACTTGCGGCGCCACGCCGGCGAGATCTCCTTCCCAGGCGGACGACAGGACGACGTGGATGCCGACCTGGCCGCGACCGCCCTGCGCGAGGCGCAGGAGGAGATCGCGCTGGATCCGGCCGCGGTGCGGCTGCGCGGCGCCCTGCCCCCGACTTCGACCTTCGTCACCGGCTACCGCATCCACCCCTTCGTCGGCGAAGTCGCCCACCCCGTCGAGTTGGGCCTGAAGCCCAACCCAACCGAGGTGGAGACGGTGCTGACCTTCTCACTCGAGGTGCTGCGCGAGAGCTACGAGATGCGCCGCCTGGTCCGCCGCGACACCGCCTTCCACACCCCCACCTACACGGTGGGCGAGCAGATGATCTGGGGCGCGACAGCCAGGATCCTCGGCGACCTGCTCGATCGCCTGAACCAGACGTTCGACTAGACCTTCTCTGGCTGGGGAACGATGCGGATGTAAGGGCGCGGCTCCTCCCAGCCCTCCGGATAGATCTCTTTCGCCTGGTCGTTGGAGACCGAGCCGGCGATGATCACGTCGTCGCCCTGCTGCCACTGGGCCGGAGTCGCGACTTTGTGCTGGGCGGTGAGCTGGAGAGAGTCGATCACGCGCAGAACCTCGTCGAAGTTGCGCCCGGTTGTCATCGGATAGACGAGGATGAGTTTGATTTTCTTGTCGGGGCCGATGACGAAGACGTTGCGCACCGTCTGGTTGTCTGCGGGCGTGCGATCCGCAGCGTCGCCGGAGACGTCGGCCGAAAGCATTCCGTAGAGCTTGGAGACGTGGAAGTCGGCGTCGCTGATGATCGGGTAGTTCGGCGCCGTGCCCTGAGTCGCCTCGATGTCGCTCGCCCACTCCTCGTGCTTGTCGAGCGGATCGACCGAGAGCCCGATGATCTTCACGCCGCGCTTCGCGAACTCGGGCTCGATTCTCGCCATGTAGCCGAGCTCCGTCGTGCAGACCGGGGTGAAGTCCTTCGGGTGCGAGAACAGCACCGCCCAGGAGTCGCCAAGCCAATCGTGGAACTTGATCTGGCCCTCGGTTGTGCCAGCCTCAAAATCTGGTGCTACGTCCCCAAGCTGCAACGTCATAGCGCTCCTCTCGGCCTGTTTCAAGCATTTACCTGAATCCCTATCGGAGTTTAGCTGTATCGATTTGCCGGCCCGGCGAAGTCAGGTCCAGAGTGGCCGTAAGCGCAGTCTCGACCCAAGCTGCGGGCTGTTCGGGGTCGGCTTCGAGTAGCGCGAAGGGGATCCTCCAGCGCTCGCCCGCGGCGCGGACCGCACCGGCGCCAAGCTCCAGCAGAGCCGCGTCGACGCTGCCGGCGCGCTCGTAGACGAAGCCGCGCACCGGGGTATCGACCAGCTTTTCCATCAGGCGCTCCAGCCGCGGCCCGTAGATCTCGGC
>DATCBF010000148.1:0-3795 GCA_036512025.1 Solirubrobacterales bacterium | reverse complement strand
AGCGAGCGGCGATTGTGATGCGCGAGCTGGAGGGCCTCAGTCACGAGGAGATCGCGGCGGCGCTCGGCGTCAGCGGCGGCGCCGCCCGCCAGGTCATCTACAGGGCGCGAGTGGCGCTGCGCGACGGGCTCGGGATGCTGGTGCCGCTGCCGATCCTGCGGCTTCTGATCGACCACGGGACCGAGACCGCGGTGGCGGGCGCCGGAAGTGGAGCCGCGGCGGCTGCCGGAGCCACCCTTGGCGGCGCCGGCGCCGGCGGCGCGCTCAAACTCGGGGCCGCGGCGGTGCTGGTCGCCGGCTCGATCGGAGCCGGCGTCGCCATCCACAATCACGGACACCGCGGCGCACGGGCGGACACCGCGGAGGCGGCTCAGGTCTCCGGCGAGGCGAGCGGCGGTGGGGACTCGAGCCGGACCGCCACACCAAACGCGCCATCGGCAGTCGCCGTCCGGGCGGAGTCGATCGGGGACCACCGCGGCCGGTCGAGACACAGGGGAAGCGACGGTCACGGACCTGAGGCAGGCTCCGGCTCCGGAGCCTTCGGCGAGTCACGGTCCGGCAAGGGCCCCGGTGACGGCCACTCGCAGCTCGAGCCTCCGATTTCAGGTTCTCCCCACGACGGGGGGCCCGGGCCCGGCAAGGACGGCCACGGGCCCAATGACGATCATGTCTCAGGAGGAGGCCCCAGGGGGCACTCGGGAGAGGGACCGGATGGGAGCTTCGCGGACGGGCCGGGGCCCGGAGGCTCCAGCGGAGGCGATCACCACGGTTCGGGCGGGGGCGACGGCTCGGGCGGAGATTCGGGCTCCAGAGGAGGAGGCGCCAGCGGTTCGGACTCCGGCGGTGGGCCTGGCCCAAGCGGCCCGACACCCCCGGCCAGTCCGCCCGGCGTCGATGGAGGGCTCGGCGGCGGCTCGAACGGAGACTCGGGATCAGGGCACTCGGAGGGCTCCGGCTCCCCCGGAGGCTCCACCGCTGAAGTTCTTCCGTGATCTTCGGGGCCGGCTCGGGTTGTGGGGAGTGAAGGTGTCTTCGCTCAACCAAGGAGGAAACATGAGAAGCCCACGCCGCAGATGCACCCGAGTAGCCGGCCTTGTCCTTACGGCCGTCGGCGTGCTCGCGATCCTGGCCCTGCCGGGCGTCGCCGCCGCCAAAGACCGCAACCACGATCGCATCCCGGATCGCTGGGAGAAGCGCCACCACCTATCCACCAAGGTCAATCAGGACAACCGCGACCAGGACGGTGACCATCTCCGCAACATGGGCGAGTTCCAGGCCGGAGACAACCCGCGCAACGACGACAGCGACGGCGACGGCGTGATGGACGGCGAGGAGAACGCCGGCACGATCACCGCCTTCGACGCCACCACCGGCAAGCTGACGATCAATCTCTTCAACGGCGAAACCGTCAGCGGCCTCGTCACCGAAAGCACTCGCATCGAGTGTGGGCACGAATGCCACCAGGGCGATGACTCCGCCGACTCGCGACCGGGAGAGGACGGCGATCACTCTGGCCCGAACTCAGGCCCTCCAGGTCAGGGCGAAGACGGCAGCGACGATCCTCCCGGCCATAACGGCATGCCCCCCGGCGCCGGCTGCACCACCGCGGCGCTGGTCGTAGGCGCGACGGTGGAGGAGGCCGAGCTGGAGATTCACAGCGGCGCCGCCACCTTCGAGGAGGTCGAGCTCGCCAAATAGCCGGCTTGGGAGGGTGAGCAACAGAAGAGGGGCCGCCGATTCGGCGGCCCCTCTTCACTTTGCGTCGAGCCAGTCGGAGCCCACGCCTATGTCGACCTCGAGCGGCGGATCGAGACGGTAGGCGGCGCACATCTCGCGCCGCACCAACTCGGTCAGATCCTCGATCTCCTCGGGGGGGCCTTCGAACAGCAGCTCGTCGTGGATCTGCAGGACCAGTCGCGTCTTGGCCCCGGCCTCCGACAACGCTTTGTGACAGCGCACCATCGCAACCTTGATGATGTCGGCCGCGGTGCCCTGGATCACAGTGTTGACGGCGAGCCGCTCGCCGAGCCGGCGGGTGTTGCCATTGCCCGATCGCAGCTCGGGGATCATCCGGCGGCGCCCCATCAGGGTCGTCACGTATCCCTCTTCCCCGGCCTGCTCGACGATCTTCTCGCGGAAGGCACGCACCGCCGGAAAGCGCTCCAGGTAGCGGGCGACGAATTCCTCACCCTCTTTGCGGGGGATGTTGAGACGGTCGGCGAGGCCAAACCCGGTCAGCCCGTAGACGATGCCGAAGTTGACCATCTTCGCCTTCGAGCGCTGACCGACGTCGACCTCGTCGCGGGAGATGTTGAAGACCTCGGCCGCAGTCGCCGCGTGGACGTCGTCGCCGGCGCGAAAGATCTCCTTCAGCACCTCCTCGTCGGCGACGTGGGCGAGCACGCGCAGCTCGACCTGGCTGTAGTCGGCCGAGAGCAGGCGGGATCCCGGCTCGGCGACGAAACAGGCGCGGACCGGGCGGCCGATCTCGGTCCGGATCGGGATGTTCTGCAGATTGGGGTTGGTGCTGGAGAGACGGCCGGTCGCAGCCGAAGTCTGGTTGAAGGTGGTGTGGATGCGCCCAGTCTCGGGGTCGATCAGGTCCGGCAGCGAGTCGAGGTAGGTGTTGCGCAGCTTGGTCAGCTCGCGCCAGGACTCGATTTTCTCGACGATCGGATGCTCGTCGCGGATCTGCGCGAGAACACGGGCATCGGTCGAGAAGCCGGTTTTGCCGCGCCGCTTGCGGCTCAACTCAAGCTTCTCGAAGAGGATATGGCCGACCTGCTGGGGCGAGCCGATCGTGAACTCCTCCTCGGCCAGCTCGTAGATCTCCTTCTCCAAGGTCGCGATCCGCTCGCCAAAGCCGGAGCCGACCTCGGCCAGGCGCTCGGCGTCGAGCTTCAGCCCCTCGCGCTCCATCGCCGCCAGCACGTGGACGAGCGGCAGCTCGACCTCAGCCAGCAGGCCCCGCAAGCCCAGCTCGTCTACGCGAGGACGCTGAGCCTCGGCCAATGCCGCCACCAGGCGCGCTTCCTCGGCCGGGTCGAGGCCTGCCTCGCCCTCCTCTCCCAGCGAGAGCTGGCCATCGTCTGGCGCCGCCGCGCCGGCGCCCTCGACGAGCCCGATCCCGGCGTCGGCGGCGAGCTCGGTCAGCTCGTAGGTGCGGCGCTGGGGCTCCAGCAGGTAGGCGGCGAGCATCGTGTCGTGCTCGAGATCGACCGCGGCTCCCTCGCGGGCCGCGGCGGCGAGCAAGCCGTGGCGGCCGCCGCCAAGCGACTTGGCGTCGTGAGCGGCGATCGGCTTGCCGGCAAGCGCGACGGCCAGCTCATCGAGCGTCGACTCGCCGACCAGCACCCGCTCCCCGTCGGCCCCCGCCCAGCGGCCTTCGGCGATCGCAAGCGCCACCGGCCCCTCTCCGAGATCGGCGGGCGCGCCCTCGACCGGCTTCACCTCGAGCTCGGTCTCGACACTGCGACCCGGCACCGCCTCGTCCTCGGAGAGGGCCTCTTCGAGCCGCTCGAGCACGGCCCGCAACTCGAACTCACGCATGAAGTCGCGCAGGGCGCCGCGGTCGGGCTCGGCGACCATCGCCGCCGCCAGGTCGACCCCGGTCTCGATCTCATACTGCAGCGTCGCCAGCTGCTTGGACATGCGGGCATCCTCGGCGTGATCGACGAGGTTCTGCTTGCGTTTGGCGCCGGAGACCTCCTCGACGTTGGCGAGGACGTCCTCGAGGGTGCCGAACTTCTGCAGCAACTGGGCGGCCGTTTTCTCGCCGATCCCGGGGACGCCGGG
>DATCBF010000147.1:0-4149 GCA_036512025.1 Solirubrobacterales bacterium | reverse complement strand
GCCGGTCAGTTTCCCGGTCGAGCCCGATCCGGACCGCGAGCGCCAGATGGAGATTGCGGGCGAGGTCTTCGACCGGGTGCGCACGATGTACAAGGCGCTGGAGGAGCGGCGCCGCCGCTACTCGTAGCGGGCGTCGAGCTGGTCGTAGAAGGACTGGTCGTGGCCCGGCGTGACGATCGCGTGCGGGTACTGCTTGCGGAAGAGGCGCAGCTCCTGCAGCGAGCGGCGGAAGTTGTGGGAGTCAAAGGGGCGCGGCGGCATCGGCGCGTCGCCCTCGAGCTGGCGGTAGGTGTACATCGCGTCGCCGCCGATCACGAAGTCGCGCTCCTTGAGGTGGGCGATGACGCAGATGTGGCCGGCGCTGTGTCCGGGGGTGAAGGCGAGCCGGACCGAGCCGTCGGCGAAGAGGTCGAAGGTGCGGCCGAAGCTGGAGTAGGAGTCGATCCCGGCGCGGTTGAAGTCGACGGTGCGGTAGTCGAAGGCATAGTCGAAGTGGGAGCGGCGGTAGCCGTTCGCCATCGGCCGGGACCCTTCCGTGGCGGCTTCCCACTCGGTCTCGGAGACGACGAAGGTCGACTTTGGGAACTCCGAGATCGCCGAGGTGTGGTCGAGGTGCATGTGAGTCATCACCACGATCGGGATCTCACCGGGGTCGAGGCCGAGTTTGCGCAGCTGCGCGGGGGCGTCTTCTCCCGACTTGAGGGACGGCTTGCCGAAGCGGTTGGCGAGTTTGCCGAAGTTCTCGGCCCCGTCGGTGGCGACGGAGGGATGCAGGCCGGTATCGACCAGGATCGCGCCGGCGCTCGGGTGGCGGATCAGGAACGCGGGGCAGGGCACGGTTGTCGGCGGCTGCCCGGTGAGCAGGGCGCGCAGCAGCTTCAGGCTCTCGAAGCGGCCGCCTGGGCGCTCCATCATCGTCAACGGCCACTCGACGTGACCGGCGACCAGCGGCTCGACGGTCACCGTCGCTCCCGGCGTCCCTCCGGTCAGCGGCTCGTGCAGCGGTTTCGCCTCGATATGCACCTTCATCGCCAAGTCACATTACGTAGATCCGTGCGTCGATAGGCTGCCCACCGATGGCTGGGAGTTCTCATTCGCGGGTGTTCGCACCAGGATTGCTGGAGGGACAGGTGTGTGTGGTCTCCGGCGCCGGCAGTGGGCTTGGGCGGGAGACCGCTCTGGAGCTGGCCCGTCTCGGCGCCATCGTGATCGGCTGTGGACGGCGGCAGGAGCCGCTTGTCGAGACCGCCGAGCTGGCGGTGGGCCTGGCCGGCAGATTCGAGCACGAGACGATGGACATCCGCGAGGAGGAGGCAGTCGATCGCTTCTTCGATGGGATGCTGGAGCGCCACCAGCGTCTCGACGTGCTGGTCAACAACGCCGGCGGCCAGTTCCTCAGCCCGGCCGAGGCGATCACGCCGAAAGGCTTTCGCACCGTGATCGACCTCAACGTCCAGGGAACTTGGCTGATGACCCACGCGGCGGCGACCAAGGCGTTCATCCCGCAGGGCGGCGGCAAGGTCCTCAGTGTCACCCTCTCGCCCCACAACGGGATGCCGGGGATGGTGCACTCCGGCGCCGCCCGCGCCGCGGTCGAGAACATGATGCGGACGCTTGCGATCGAGTGGGCCCGGTTCGGGATCAAGACCTGTGCCCTCGCCGCCGGCCAGTTCGCGACCGAGACCCTGCTGACGAAGTACCCGCAGGTGGTGGTCGACAACCTCGAGCGCTCGATTCCGGCCGGGCGTGCCGGCAGGCCGGAGGAGTTCGCCTGGCTGGTCGCCTACCTCGCCTCGCCGGCCGGGGACTTCTTCTCCGGGACGACGATCACGATCGACGGCGCCCGCGACAACTGGGCGGGTCCGTGGCCGCCAGAGGCGATTGCCACCGAGGGGGGCGACCCGGTTGCCGAGGAGCGCCGTCCGCGGTAGGAACTTGGGTCTGGCATTTTTGAGCGGTGTCCAGCAGTGGCCCCGAGTGGGCGCTAGCCTGGACTGGGATGCGGAGAGAGACGAAGAAAATCGGGATCGTGGCGATCGTGGCTTTGGCCTTTGCCTTGGCGGCGTCGCTGGCGCACGCGGAGCTGAGCGAGCGCGGCGACCTGTTCGTCAAGTTCAACGGCGGCATCGCCCCCAATGCGCTGCCGCGCCACGCCCGGGCGCCGATATCGGTCAGCGTGGGGGGCACGGTCAAGACGCTTTCGGGTGACCGGCCGCCGCCGCTGCGGTTGATCGCGATCGCGATCAACCGCGGTGGCCGGCTCGACACGCGTGGCCTGCCGACCTGTCGCCAGGGCCAGATCGAAACCTCCTCGACCCGGGAAGCTCTTGAAGTCTGCCGCCCGGCGCTCGTCGGCCGCGGCACTTACGTGGCCGCCGTCGCTTTTCCCGAACAGTCGGCCTTTCCCTCGCGGGGGAAGATCCTCGCCTTCAACGCCGTCGTCGCCGGGCGCCGCGCGATCCTTGCCCACGTCTACGGCGTTGACCCGGTTCCGATCACACGCATCATCGTCTTTCACATCCGCCAGAGCCGTGGCACCTACGGCACTGTGCTCACCGGCGCCCTGCCGGCCTCGCTCAACCGCTACGGATATGCCAAGCGCATCAGCCTCAGCCTGCACCGCAATTACATCTTCCACGGCAAGCTCCACAGTTACCTGAGCGCGACCTGTGCCGCCCCCGCCGGCTTCCCCGGCGCCGTGTTTCCCTTCGCCCGCGCCTCGATGACCTTTGCCGATGGCCGTACCCTGGCCTCGACCCTCACCCGTAGCTGCAAGGTGCGGCCCTAGAGGTAGACACAGGATTCGCCGGCCGAGAGCCCGGCTATTTACGCGGTTCGAGCACGACCAGCGGGATCTCGCGGTCGGTGCGGGCCTTGTAGTCCTCGTAGCCGTGGTAGGCCTTGACCGCCTTCGCCCAGAGGCGATCGCGCTCCTGCGGCTTCGCCACCCGGGCGTGGATCTTGCGATGCTCGGAGCCGATCTGCGCTGTCGTGTCGGGATTGGCCATCAGGTTGTGGTACCAGGCCGGGTGCTTGGGGAAGCCGCCTTTGGAGGCGACGACCACGAGATCCTCGCCGTCGCGCACGTAGAGCAGGGGAGAGGTGCGCTTGGTCCCGCTCTTGGCGCCGACGTGGTCGAGCAGCAGCATCTTCCCCGACACGCCTGGAAAGGAGTGACCGATGTGCCCACCGCTGGCCCGGTAGAGGAGCGTGTGGACGCCCATGAAACGGCGCGTGGCAGGCCAGACCTTGTCCGCTATATCGAGGTAGCGGGGGCCCGACCTGCCCTCTGTCGCCTTGTCGCTCAGGTGTACATCCCGCCGAACATGCCGCCGGTCACGTTGAGCACCTGGCCGTGCACGTAGTTGGCAAGAGGCGAGGCCAGGAACAGAACCGGGCCCGAGGCCTCCTCGGGCGAGGCCGGGCGACCGATCGGGATGATGGCCGAGGCCATCGCCCGCATCTGCTCGGGGATGCCGAGCTCGATCTTCTCGCCGCCGGGAGCGGTCATCTCGCCGCCCTCCTCCTTGGCGGCGGTGAGGCGGGTGTCGACGAAGCCGAAGGCGACCGCGTTGACGTTGATCTTGAACTGTCCCCACTCCTTGGCGAGGGTTTTGGTGACGCCGACGACGCCCATCTTGGCGGCCGAGTAGTTGACCTGGCCGGCGTTGCCCATCGTCCCCGAGGTCGAGGAGACGTTGATCAGCTTGCGGAAGACCTCCTTGTCTTCGCCACGCTCGGCCTTGGCGGCCTCGCGCCAGTGCGGGGCCATCGCCCGGGCGACGCGGAAGGGGACGACGGTGTGGATGTCGATCATCGCCTGGAACTGCTCGTCGGTCATCTTGTGGGCGACGCCGTCCCAGGTGTAGCCGGCGTTGTTGACGACGATGTCGATCGCGCCGAAGGCATCGACCCCGGCTGCGACGAGCTTGTCGGCGGCGCCGGTCTCCGTCAGGTCGCCGCTGAAGACAGCGGTTTCGCCGTTGATCTCACCGGCGGTCTGCTCGGCGACATCGGCATCGAGGTCGTTGATCAAAACCTTGGCGCCCTCGCTGGCGAAAAGCTCCGCCGTGGCCCGGCCGATCCCGCGCGCCGAACCGGTGACGATCGCCGCTTTACCGTCAAGAAGTCCCATCAGATTGCCTGCTC
>DATCBF010000146.1:0-14553 GCA_036512025.1 Solirubrobacterales bacterium | reverse complement strand
AGCGTGATTTCCAGCCCTTCGAACGTGCACGACTCGATCTCCAGCGGCAGGTCGGCAATGCGGTCGAAGCTGGCCATGGACGAAGTCTATGCAGGAGGAGGGGTTGTCCCTGCCACACTCGCGAGCGATGAAACACACGGCGCATGGCTACTGGTTGGAGGAGGCCGGCGCGCCGACGCCGGCCCCGCCGCTGGACGGGGAGGCCAGCGCCGACGTCGTCGTCGTCGGCGCTGGTTTCAGCGGGCTCTGGGCCGCCTGGCACATCAAGCAGCTGGAGCCCGATGCGCGCGTTGTCCTGCTCGAGGGGGGGCGCTGCGGCGAGGGGCCGAGCGGTCGCAACGGCGGCTTTTGCAACGTGATGTGGGCTTCGTTGCCGAACATGCGCAAGCGCTGGGGAGACGCGCCCGCGCTTGCCGTCGCCCGCGCTGCCGAACACTCGGTCGCCGAGATCGGCTCCTTCTGCGAGAACGAGGGAGTCGATGCCTGGTTCCGGCGCGGCGGTTACCTGCAGGTCTCGACCGCGCCGGCGCACGATTCGAACTGGGCCGAAGCGCTCGCCGCCTGCCGTGAGCTCGCCGCCGCCGAGGCGGTCGAGGCGCTCTCTTCGGCCGACGTCGCGGCGCGCTGCAAAGCGCCGACGTTTCGGGCCGGCGCCTTCTACCCGGGCGCCGCCACTGTGCAGCCGGCGCGGCTGGCGCTGGGGCTGCGTGACCGGCTGATCGCGGTCGGAGTCGAGGTCAATGAGAACTCCCCGGTCCGGGCGCTGCGCGACAGCCCCGGGGGCGTCGAGGCCCGGACTCCGGCCGGGGCTGTCCGCGCCCGCGCGGCCGTGATCGCGGTCGGCGGCGCGGCGACCGCGCCGCTGGGGCCGTTGCGCAACCGGATCACGGTCGCCTCCTCCCACATCGTCCTCACCGAGCCGGTCCCCGATCTACTGGAGGAAGTCGGCTGGACCGGCGGCGAGTGCATCACCGACAGCCGCGCCCTGATCGACTACTTCCGCACCACCTCGGATGGGCGCATCCTCTTCGGCTGGGGCGGAGGCCGGATCGCGATGGGCGCCCGCCTCGGTGGCCACTCCGAGCTCGACCCAGGTGTCGTCGCCCAGACCGCGGCCCACCTGCGCGCCTGCTTCCCGGGGCTGGAGGGCCGCCGCCTCACCCACGCCTGGGGCGGCCCGATCGACGCCTCCCCGACCCACCTGCCGATGGTCGTGGCGCTGCCCGGCGGCAGCGCCTTCGCCGCCGCCGGTTACACCGGCAACGGCGTCGGCCCCTCTCACATGGTCGGCCGCACCCTCGCCTCGCTGGCGCTAGATCGCCGCGACGACCCCTCCCGTCTCCCCTTCGTAGACCCCTCGCCTCCACCCCTGCCCCCCCAGCCCTTCCAGTGGATAGGAGCAGAAGCAATCCGTCAGGGCCTGATCCGCAAGGAGTCAGCAGAGCTGGCCGGCCGCGACCCGGACCCGATCAGCGCAGCTATAGCCAGCATCCCTAAGCGGATCGGCTTCCACATCGGCCGCTAGAGCCGGCAAGGACCGGAGCCGCCGTCCCGAGCATTTTTCCTGATTCCCGGCGTGCGTCCGGAATAGGAGGGGGCGGGTGCCCCTCGAACGGGCGGATACTCAAAGTCGTCGCGCTAATTAGCGCGACGACTTGTTCGGGCGAGGGACACCCATCCCCTCCTATGACCGAGCGGGGACCACCAACACCGGCCGGTCCGACAAATGCAGCAGCTTGTTCGGGGTAGACCCCAAGATCATCCCCTTCAGCGGTGGATCCCCATAGCTGCCGACGACGATCATTCGCGCGTCGCGCTGCTCGGCAACCTCGATCAGGGCGTCGGGGCCCCGTTTGGGGACCATTTCAACCGCGGGGTCGACCCCGGCCACCGCCGCGCGCTCCTTGGCCTGGCCCATCACCCGCTCGCCGAACTCCTCGATCGCCTCCTCGTGTTCGGCGATCTCCCCGCCCCAGAGCCCGGGCGGGGCGTAGCCGAAGACGACGACGATCTCGTCGCCGAGGCCCTTGGCCATCTCGACCGCGGCGTCGAGCGCCGCGTTGCCGCAATCCGAGCCGTCGTACCCGACCACTATCTGGGCCATCTCAGGATACCTCCGCTTTCGGGGGAGACCGGTGGAGGCGGAGCCGCCTCACCCTCGAGGAAGCCGGCCGGGGCGACCTCCGGCCGGCGCCGGAAGAAGGCCGGCGCCTCGCGCCACTGCACCACCATCAGCAGGACTCCCAGAACGAGGAAGAAGATGGCGATCATCAGCGGCGGCCCGACCCCGAACCAGGAGTTGCCCGATTCCGAGTTGGCGGGGTCGGAGAGTTCGATCCCGTTCTTGACCAGAAGGTAGAAGAGGATCAGGCCGCCAAACGCCGGGCCGAGCCCGACGAAGAAGAAGTTCTTGACGCTGCGGGTCAGCTCGTGGCGGTAATAGATCGCGCAGGCGAAGCCGGTGATGCCGATGTAGAAGGAAATCATCAGCCCCAGCGCCGCCAGCGAGTCGAAGAGGATGTCTTCGCTGACCAGGGTCAGGCCGACGTACCAGACGATCGAGAGTCCACCCATCCACAGGGTCGAGATGTGCGGCGTCAGGAAGCGCGGGTGAACCTTGCCGAGGCTGCCCGGCATCGCGTGAGCGCGCGCCATCGAGAGGGTGGTGCGCGCGGTCGGCAGGATCGTCGTCTGAGTCGAGGCCGCGGCCGAGCTCAGCACGGCGATGATCAGGATCTTGTCGAGTGGGGAGCCGAAGACTTCGGTGCCGAGTGAGCTGAGCACGTCTTCCTGGTTGGCGACCAGGGAGTCGACGCCGGCGTAGGCCTGGGCGGCGATCGCGACGACGAGATAGATCCCGAGCAGGATCAGGGTGCTGATCACGGTCGCCCTGCCCGGCGCCTCGCCGGGATCCTCGGTCTCCTCGTTGACGGTTGCCGTCGTGTCCCATCCCCAGTAGATGAAGACCGCCAGCAGCATTCCGGCGGAGATCTCGCTCGGGCTGAGCGAGAAGGGATTAATCCAGGAGAGGCTCGGGTGGATCGACCCGGACGGCGCGCTGCCCGCATAGACCTTGATCAGGGCGACGATCGCGAAGAGGGCGAGGGTGAAGATCTCCGCCGCCAGTAGCCCTACCTGGGTACGGGCGGAGAGCTCGATCCCGATCACGACGATCGCCGTCATCAGCGCGATCCAGAGCACGCCGACGATCGTCACCGCCGCGGTGGAAGCGTGGATGCCGAAGAGGAGGAAGGTGTAGAGGCCGGCGATCTGGGCCAGGTTGGCCATCACGATCACGTCGGCGACGACGATTATCCAGCCCGCCAGCCAACCGAGCTGTGGGCCCATCGCCTTCGTCACCCAGGAGAAGCTGGTGCCGCAGTCCGGGTCGGCTTTGTTCATGTAGTAATAGCCGGCGGCGACAAGGAACATCGGGACGAAGCTGATGATCAGGATCGCCGGCGACTGCAGGGCGACGGCGGCGGCGACGAAGCCGAGGGTGGCGGCGAGGCTGTAGCCCGGGGCGGTGGAGGCGACGCCGATGACGACGCTGGAGACGAATCCGATCGCGTTCTTCTTCAGGCCCTTGTCTTCGACGGCGGAAGGCGCCGAAGCTCCGGCTGCGCTCGGAGGGGGAATCGCTGCACTCTCCATGCGTCTCCTTCCGGTTGAGCCGCTGCCCCACTGGCGACGGCTGACAGCGACGGTAAGCCCAGGGGGTTGCCTATGCAAGTGGCAAATGTCCCAAAAGCTGGAGATCGACTTATACCTTCTGTACAAGCCCTTCTCTGGGACTTGACCGAATGACCACTTGAAAAGGGGCCACAACGGGGCTAGCGTTGTCCAGACCGTCGTAGGAGGAGAGAGGAGTCTGCACCATGGCCAGCGCGTCACCCGCAGTCGACACCAGCCTTCAGAAGCTTGCCCAGCGCCATCTCTGGATGCATTTCTCGCGAATGGGCTCCTACGGGCCCGGCCACGAGATCCCGATCATCACCCGCGCCGAGGGCTGTTACGTCTTCGACGAGCACGGCAAGCGCTACCTCGACGGTCTCTCCGGCCTCTTTTGCGTCAACGCCGGCCACGGTCGCACCGAGTTCGCCGAGGCCGCCGCGCGCCAGGTCGAAGAGCTCGACTTCTACACACTCTGGAGCTACGCCCATCCGCGGGCGATAGAGCTTGCGACCCGGATCGCCTCGCTCACCCCCGGCGACCTCAATCGCGTCTTCTTCACCTCGGGCGGATCGGAGGCTGTCGAGTCGGCGCTGAAGCTCGCTCGCAACTACCACCGGGTGCTCGGCAAAGGCCAGAAGCACAAGGTGATCGCCCGCGAGATCGCCTACCACGGCACCTCGCTCGGCGCCCTCTCGGCGACCGGCATCACCGACCTTCGCGCCCAGTTCGAGCCGCTCACCCCCGGCGGCTGCCACGTGCCCAACACCAACACCTACCGCTGGCCCGAGGATCGCCATCCGCTCTGGGCGGCGAACGCGATCGAGGAGCGGATCGAATTCGAGGGGCCCGACACGGTCGCCGCCGTGATCCTCGAGCCGGTCCAGAACGCCGGCGGCTGCTTCGTCCCCCCCGACGGATACTTCGAGCGAGTCCGCGAGATCTGCGACCGCCACGACGTGCTGATGATCTCCGACGAGGTGATCTGCGCCTGGGGTCGTCTCGGCCACTACTTCGGTTGCGAGCGCTTCAATTATGTGCCGGACATCATCACCGTCGCCAAGGCGCTGACCTCGGCCTACGCGCCGATGGGGGCAATGATCGTCTCCGACCGCGTCGCCGAGCCCTTCATGGAAGGCGATGCCTCCTTCGCCCACGGCTTCACCTTCGCCGGGCACCCGCTCGCCTCGGCGATCGCGATGGCCAACCTCGACGCCTTCGAGCGCGAGGACCTCTGCGGCCACGTGCTCGCCAAAGAGGACGAGTTCCGCCAGATGCTGGAGAGCCTGCGCGAGATCCCGATCGTCGGTGACGTCCGCGGCGCCGGTTACTTCCACGCGGTCGAGCTGGTCAAGGATCGCGATACGAAAGAGAGCTTCGACGACGCCGAGTCCGAGGATCTGCTGCGCGGCTTCCTCTCCGGCGAGCTTTACGACCGCGGCCTGATCTGCCGTGCCGACGACCGCGGCGATCCCGTCATCCAGCTGGCGCCGCCGCTGATCGCCGACAGCGAGCAGTTCGAAGAGATCCACGATGTTCTCCACGGCGTGCTCACCGAGGCCTGGGAGCGGGTCCGCAGGTAGGGCCGCCGATGCTCACCGTCCAGAGCCTGCTCGACGAGCTCGACCTCGACCTCGCGACGGGGGCGCAGGCCGCCGGGGCCCCCGTGCGCTGGGTCCATATCTCCGAGCTGGAGGACCCGACTCCCTGGCTCTCCGGCGGCGAGTTGATGCTGACCACCGGCATCCCGCTCGACACCGCCGCCAAGCAGCGCGCCTTTGTCCGCCTGCTCGCCGATCGCAACCTCGCCGGGCTCGGCTTCGGCACCGGTTTCAGCCACAAGAAAATCCCGAAACCGATCGTCGACGAGGCCCGCAAACGTGATTTCCCCCTCTTCGAGGTCCCCTACTCGACCCCGTTCATCGCGGTCACGGAGAAGGCGTTCGCGCGACTCGTCAACGAGCAGTACGAGGTACTCCAGCGCGGGATCGCGATCCAGCGGCGGCTGGAGCGCCTGGTTCTCGAGGAACGCGGCCTGGAGGAAATAGTGGCGACGATCTCCTCCGCGGTCGGCGGCACCGTCGCGATTCTCGACGGCCGCGGCGAGCGCCTGGCCGGCCGCGACTTCCGCCGTGAGCTCTCCCCCGAGGCGTTCAGCGCGATCCGCAAAGAAGCTCTCGCCCACACGGCCGACGGCCACCCTTTCGTGCCCGCCCACCCTTCGGTGGCCGGGCGCGCCCTCGCCCACCCGGTGATCTCGCCCGGGGGCGGGCCGCCTCAGGCCTGGGTCGTAATCGTCCGCGATTCCGGCGGCCTCGGCGACTTCGAGCGCCTGATCCTGCAGCAGGCGGTCGCCGTCGTCGCCCTGGAGCTGATGCGCCGCCGCGTCGCCCGCGAGACCGAGCGGCGCCTGGCCGGCGATGTGCTGGCGGGGGCCCTCGGTGGCCGCCTGGAACCGTCCGAGCTGCGCCGCCGCCTCGAGCCGTTCGGGATCGGCGACGAGACCGCGGTCCTCGTCTTCTCCCTCGACAGCCCCTCGGCCGCCGAGCCGGTGCTCGAACGCGCCCTCGCCGCTGACGCCTGCCCGGCGGTCGTCGCCCCCCACACCGCCGGCGGGCGCGAGCTGCTCTGCGCCGTGATCGACGCCGCCGACCGCGATCCGCTGGACGTCGCCGCCGATGCGCGCAAAGCCCTCACGGTCGATCGCGGCGCTGTCCGCGCGGCGGTCAGCCGCCCGGCTCCGCCGGAGAAACTGCGCCACTCCTTCCACGAGGCGCGCTGTGCCCTGGAGGCCACCGCCTTCGACAACGGCCACACTCCCGACGTCGCTTCCTGGCGCGACCTCGGCGCCTTCACCCTGCTGCTCTCGATCTCCGACGACGAGGCGCTCAAGCTTTACTGCGAGAGCGTCCTGGGGCCGATCGAACAGGGCGACGACGAGTACGGGGGGGAGCTGCTGCGCTCGCTTGAGGCCTTCATCGAACAGAACGGCCAGTGGGAGCGCGCCGCCCGCGAGGTCTTCTGCCATCGCCACACCCTGCGCTACCGGATGCGCAAGGTGGAAGAGCTGACCGGTCGTGACCTCTCCCGCGCCCACGATCGGATCGAGTTCTGGCTGGCGCTGCGCGCCCGGGAGCTTGCCGTCTCATGAAGGTGGGCGTCCCGCTCGAGATCAAGCCCGACGAGTACCGGGTCGCGATCACCCCGGCCGGCGTCCGCGAGATGGTCGAGCACGGCCACGAAGTGCTGATCGAGACTTCGGCCGGGCTCGGCAGCGCGATCCCCGACGCCGATTTCGAGGCCCAGGGCGCCCGCATCGTCGACGATGCGGGCACGGTCTTTGGCGAGGCGGAGATGATCCTCCACGTCAAGGAGCTGCAGCCGCCGGAGATCGAGAGGCTGCGCCCGGGCCAGCTCCTTTTCACCTACCTGCATCTGGCGCCCGACCCGGAGCAGACCCGCGGCTTGCGCGACTCTGGCGCCACCTGCATCGCCTACGAGACGGTCGAGGACTCCCATGGCCGCCTGCCGCTGTTGGCGCCGATGAGCGAGATCGCCGGCAAGATCGCGACCCAGGCCGGCGCCTTCATGCTGGAGAAGCCGCTGGGCGGCCGCGGCATCCTGCTCGGTGGCGTCCCCGGCGTCGCCGCCGCCAACGTGATGGTGATCGGCGGCGGTGTGGTCGGCATGAACGCCGCTTTCATCGCGATCGGGATGGAGGCCGACGTCTTCGTCTTCGACAAATCGATCGACCGCCTGCGCGAGCTGGAGGTCGCCTTCGGCGGCCGCTGCTCGACCGTCTACTCGACCACGCTCGCGGTCGAGGAGATGCTGCCGCGTGCCGACCTCGTGATCGGCGCCGTCCTCGTCCACGGCGCCCGCGCTCCCTTCGTCGTCCGCCGCGAGCAGCTGGCGCTGATGAAGCCCGGCGCGGTGCTGGTCGATGTCGCGATCGACCAGGGAGGCTGCTTCGAGACCTCGCGCCCGACCACTCACAAGGACCCCACCTTCGAAGTCGATGGGATCACGCACTACTGCGTCGCCAACATGCCCGGCGCGGTGCCGATCACTTCGACCCACGCCCTGACCAATGCCACCCTGCCCTACGCGATCGCCCTCGCCGATCACGGTGTCGCCGAGGCGATCCGCCGCGATCCCGGCCTGCGCCCGGGCGTCAACGTGGCCGGTGGCGAGGTCACGCACGCGGCGGTGGCCGAAGGGGTGGGAGAGGCCTATGTGCCGGTCGAGGAGGCGCTTGGCATCGACCGGGCCGGATCTGAAAAGCACAACGTGGAGGTGGGTTGAGAGATGGCGACTGCGTCCAAAACCAAGCTGCGGAACTTGATCGAGGGAGAGGCCGTCGACGCCGCCGATGGCGCCACCGAGGACGTGGTCAACCCGGCGACCGGCGAGACGATCGCCGCCGCGCCGCTCTCGGGCAAAACCGACGTCGACCGCGCCGTCGCCGCCGCCAAGAAGGCCTTCGGCGGTTGGGCGACGACGCCGCCCGGCGAACGGGCGCGGGCGCTGCTGCGGATGGCCGACCTGATCGAGGAGCGCGGCGAGGAGATCGCCGACCTTGAGGCCGCCGACGCCGGCAAGCCGCGCAACGCGGTGCTCGAGGACGAGGTGCCGGTGATGGCCGACAACCTGCGCTTCTTCGCCGGCGCCGCCCGTTGCATGGAGGGCCGTGCCGCCGGTGAGTACATGGAGGGCCACACCTCCTTCATCCGCCGTGAGCCGGTCGGGGTGATCGGTCAGATCGCCCCCTGGAACTACCCGCTGATGATGGCTGTCTGGAAGATCGGCCCGGCCCTGGCCGCCGGCAACACGGTCGTCCTCAAGCCGGCCGAGACGACGCCGGTGACGACGCTGAAGTTCGCCGAGTGGTGCGCCGAGATCCTGCCGCCGGGGGTCTTCAACGCGATCGGCGGCCACGGCGAGCCCGCCGGCTCGGAGCTGGTCACCCACCCCGACGTCGACATGGTCTCCCTGACCGGCTCGCCGCCGACCGGAAAATGGATCGCCAAGGCCGCCGCCGACAGCCTTAAGCGCGTCCACCTCGAGCTCGGTGGCAAGGCGCCGGTCGTCGTCTTCGACGACGTCGACATGGAGACGGCGCTGGAGACGATCGCCGGCACCGGCTACTACAACGCCGGCCAGGACTGCACCGCGGCGACGCGGGTGCTCGCCTCGGCCGGCATCTACGACGACCTCGTCAGCGGCCTCGCCGCCGAAGCCAAGGGCCTTGTCCTCGGCGACACGATGGCCGCCGATACGACCCTCGGCCCGCTCAATTCGGCCCGCCAGCGCGAGCGAGTGGAGGGCTTCCTCGAGCGCAAGCCCGGCAACGCCGAGGTCGTCACCGGCGGCGCCCAGCCCGATCTGCCCGGCTACTTCCTCGAGCCCGCCGTGGTCGCCGGGCTCGAGCAGAACGACGAGATGGTCCAGGACGAGATCTTCGGCCCGGTGATCACCGTCCAGCCCTTCAGCGACGAGGCGAAAGCGATCGAGTGGGCCAACGGGACCAAGTATGGCCTCGCCTCCTCGGTCTGGACCCGCGATGTCGGCCGCGCGATGCGAGTCGCCAACGCGCTGCAGTTTGGCTGCGTCTGGATCAACGATCACATCCCGCTTGTCTCGGAGATGCCGCACGGCGGCTTCAAGCAGTCCGGCTACGGCAAGGATCTCTCGATGTACGCGCTCGAGGACTACACCGAGATCAAGCACGTGATGATCAACCTTGAATAGATCTCCGGCTATCTGACTACGATCACCGGCTGATGGGACGTCGAATCAGGGGGATAGGGGCTGGGCTGATGCTGTGCGCGGCGCTGTTTGCGGTTGGCGCCGCCGCGGCCACCAACGACACGGTCGAACCGCCACGCTGCCACGGGCGGTTGGCCAAGATCGTCGGCACTGAAGGTCCGGACGTGATCCACGGGACGCCGGGGCGCGACGTGATCTGGGGCGGTGGTGGCGACGACACGATCTACGGCAGCCTCGGCAACGACTTGATCTGCGGCGGGCCGGGCTCCGACCTGATCCACGGCGGCCGTGGCAACGACCTCGTCGACGGTGGCGCCGGCGATGGCGACCAGGTCAACGGCGACCTCGGCGACGACAAGATCCTCGGCGGCCCGGGCAACGACGATGAGGTGGCCGGTGACCTCGGCATCGACATCGTCAACGGCGGCCCGGGCAACGACGACCTGGTCCATGGCGACTACGGCTACGACCGGATGTCCGGCGGCAGCGGCAAGGGCGACATCGCTTCCTTCGCGACCGCCGTCGCCGGTGGCAAGGGCGACGGAGTCTGGGCCTCGCTTGCCGCCCACAAGGCGCGCGGCGACGGCCACGACCAGTTGTTCGGCTTCGAGAGCCTCGAAGGCTCCGCTTTCCGCGACACCCTGATCGGCAACAAGCAGGGCAACGTCATCGACGGCGGCCCCGGCGACGATCACCTGATCGGGGGCGGCGGCCCGGACAGCCTCGACGGGGGCCAGGGCAGCGACGGCTGCAAGGGCGCCAAAGGTCACACCATCTCCTGTGGCAAGGAAGAGCCGCCGAAGGGCTCGGCCTACGTCCAGCTCGACCCGACTCCGGGCGGGGGCGCCGGCCTGCAGATCGTCGGCGGCGATGGTCGCGACGACATCTCAGCCGCTTTCGACGAAGCGACCGACACCTTTGGGGTGAGCGCGGCCAAGGGCCTCGCGATCGGCCCCGGCTGCACCCGCCCGTCCCACGTCGCCACCCAGGTCTCCTGCCCGACAGGGGGGACGGCTCGCTGGCTGATGGCCGACCTCGGCCCCGGCAACGACCAGTTGCGGATCGAAGGCTCGATGCTGGCTGTCGGCAGCGTTCGCATCTCCGGCGGCGATGGCAACGACACGATCCATGGCGGGCCTGAGGACGACCTGATCGAGTCCGGCCGTGGCGCCGACAAACTCTACGGTGGCGCCGGGGCCGATGGCCTGGTCGGCGGCCTGCCCGGCCCGACCTATCTCTACGGCGGGCCCAATGGCGACCTGCTCGCCGCCGGCGGCGGTTGCGCCGGTGGCGCCCTGGTTGGGGGCCCCGGTCGCGACGATGCCTCCTTTGCCGAGACCGATGCCCACCCGGGGCTGCTCTACGTCTCGCTGGCGGCGCACGTCGCCTATATCGACGTGATCAAAAACTGCGACAAAGTCCGCCTCTCGCCGACCGACGAGGACATGGAGGGTTCCTTCGACAACGACGTCCTGATCGGCAACGGCCGCGCCAACAGCATCCTCGGCCAGCCCGGCGAAGACGTCTTCATCGGCGGTGGCGGCGAAGACGTGATCGACGCCCGCGACGGTGTCCGCGACATATCGATCCAGTGCGGCCGTGGCAAAGCGCCAAAACCTGGCAAACCGGTCCAGGGCAAGCCTGCGGGCCGTGCCCTGACCGATCCGTTCGACCCGGCCCCGGTGCTCTGCGCCAACAGCAAGCACGGTCACCCCGTGCCTGGGCTGGGCGGCTAGGAGGGGCTACCGGGCCCGCTTGCGTTTGGCGCCGGCCGCCGAGCGCCTTTTTGCTCCCTCGACCCTGCGGATCGTCCAGAAGTTGGTCGCCAGGCTTGGCTGTGTCAGGTAGGCGTAGGGCAGGGTGAAGTAGCCGCGCATGCCCCACTTCTTGCCCCACGAGTTGCGGACTATGAACCACTGTTTGCGCTCGTCGTAGCCGACCGCCATCACCGCGTGGCCGCCGAGCAGGGACTCGCCCGCCCGCGGCATCTCGGCGTGGCCGCTCTTTGCCACCTCGGCGCTCTCGAATCCCTCGTAGACGGAGAAGCCGAAGATGAACGGGTAGCCCTCGGCCAGGCACCCCTTCATCTGCGACAGCGACTGGTCGACGCTGAGGTAGCGGATCGCCTGGTTCTTCTTCCCTTCTGCAAAACAGGGTTTGGGTGGCATTTGACGGAACCGTTCCACGTCATAGGGCCAATTGTCCTCGCTGCAGGCGCCCTGCTCGGCGACGCTTTTGACACCGTCGCGGAGCTGGGCGCCGCTGTCGGAGTCGATCGTCCCCTCGATCGCGCGCTCGTTGTAATAGATGAAGAGGCGCGAGGGGGTGAAGGAGGCCAGGCGCTGTTTGATCTGGTCGAACTCGAGCGCGCCGGCGATCGCGTTGGCCGTGCAGCTGCCCAGTTCGCCCTGGTCGTAGATCGGCGGGCATTTCGGCCGCAGATCGACACGGTCGGGCAGCTTGGCCAGTGGTTTGAGCGGGGCTCCGTAGAGCAGGTCGCGACCGTCTGGAAGGTCCGGGACCCATCCGTAGCCTTTGATCTTTCGCGGCACCACAGCTCCTCTCGGCGGGGTTCTATCGATCAGACATCCTTGATTAGTTAGTCGCCCCTGTCAACCCGCGGCTTTGGCGGCGGTGGCGCGCGATCGCAACGATCCAAATCGAACCTTTAGGCTTGTGCTGTGAGAAAGACCGCAACTGGAGATGAGGCCGCCGCGGTTGCGGCCGCAATCGAGAGGTTCCGCGCGGAGACGGCTGTGGCCGCTCCCGAGTCGGGGCAGGCGCTGGGCCCGTGGCAGCGGGCGGCGTTGATCGAAGGGGTCGGCGCGAAGGGCACTGTGCAGGATCTAGAAGGAGGAGAGAAATGGCTGTCGTGAAAATCATCGAGCTGGTCGGCAGCTCGAAGACATCGACCGACGACGCCGCGAAACAGGCCTTGAGCCAGGCTCAAGGCACGTTGCGCAACATTCGCGCCGTCGACATCGTCTCGACCGGGATCCGGGGTGAGAACCTCGACGAGTACCGCGCTCATGTGCGGGTCGCGTTCCTGATCGAGGGAACGGAGATCGACTAGTGGCCGAGGAGGCAGGGACGGAGATCTCGCGCGACGAGGCCCAGAAATTGATCGAGGACGGGGCGCAGCTTGTCGACGTGCGCACCGAGCACGAGTGGGAGGCCGGCCGGATCGCCGGGGCGACCCATCTGCCGCTGGCGGAGCTTGCCGAGCGGGCGGGCGAGATCGACCCCGGCCGCCCGGTCGTCCTCTATTGCCGCGGCGGAAACCGCTCGACGATGGCGGCGCAGGCGCTGCGCGATGCCGGCTATCAGGCGGTGAAGCTGGAGGAGGGCATCGTCGGCTGGTCGGAGGCCGAGCTGCCGCTGGAGCCGGAGGAGGGCTATGTGGCCGAGTCGGGCGAAGCCGCGCACATCCTCCAGGCACAAAAAAAGGCGGTTTCGGGCTAAATACCTGAATCCCAGTCAGGTTTTGCTATTTTCTCCCCATGGAGGTAGCCGTCGACGAGAAAAAGGTGCAGCGCGGCAAAGGTCGCGTCGGCACGCTGGACAACCCCGAGTCCTACGAGAACGTCCCGGGATACATCATCCCGATCCTCGAGCGCGAGTTCGACGACTTCGACAACGAAGCGGAGGAGTTCCTCGCCGAGCGCCTGCCGGAAAACGAGTTCATCGGCTTCCGCCTCAAACAGGGTGTCTACGGCCAGCGCCAGCCCGGCGTGCAGATGGTGCGGGTGAAGCTCCCCTTCGGCGGCGTCACCCCCGAGCAGATGGAGTCCTTCGCCGATGTGGTCGAGCGCTATGCGCCGCTCAACAAAGGCCACATCACCACCCGCCAGAACATTCAGATCCACCACGTGCCTCTGCGCGACATGGAGTCGCTGATCCGCGAGATCTCCGAGTCCGGCCTCTCCTCCCGCGAGGGCTGCGGCAACACGATGCGCAACGTCACCGGCGATCCCTGGGCCGGCGTCGCCCCTGACGAGGTCTTCGACCCGACGCCCTACGCCGGCGCCTACGTCCGCTACTTCGTCCGCCACCCGACGACGCAGCTGATGCCGCGCAAGATCAAGACTTCCTTCACCGGCTCCGACGCCGACCGCGCGATCAGCGGCATCCATGACATTGCCTTCATCAGTCGCGAAAGGGACGGGGTCAAGGGATTCGAGATGCGGGTCGGCGGCGGCACCTCGATCATGGCCCGCGTCGCTCCGACCCTGACCGAGTTCGTCGAGGCCGACAACGGCGACTACATGATGTGGGCCGAGGCGGCGCTGCGGATCTTCGACCGCCAGGACTGGCTGCGGGTCAACCGCGCCCGCGCCCGGATCAAGGTCCTGGTCGACAAGATCGGGATCGAGGCTTTCCGCGAGCAGGTCGATGAGGAGCTGCGGGGCGATTGGGTCGACGAGCGTGAATTCGACGTCGAGCGGCTGCGTTACGACGACGACGAGGAGGCCAACGCCCCCGCTGTCCCAGCCGAGCCCGCCTCCCCCAACGGCGACCACACGGAATTTGAGCGCTTCCGCCAGGGCAACGTCCAGGCGCAGCGCCAGGAGGGCTTCTCCGCGGTCGAGGTCAAGGTCACCCGCGGCGACCTGACGCCGGAGCAGTTCCGCGGCCTGGCCGCGATCATGCGCGAGTTCTGCGGCGGCCGCGCCCGCAGCACCGTGCAGCAGAACTTCGTCCTGCGCTGGGTCCGCGACGAGTCGCTCTACGACGTCTGGCAGAAGCTGGTCGAGCTCGGCCTCGGCGACCCCGGCGCCCGCGAGATCACCGACGTCGTCTCCTGCCCCGGCACCGACAGCTGCAAACTCGGGATCACCTCCTCGATGGGCCTCAACCGCGCCGTCAAAGAGCGGGTCGACGGGATGCAGCTCGACGACGAGCTGACCCGACAGATCCACATCAAAATGAGCGGCTGCCCGAACGGCTGCAGCCAGCACCACATCGCCAACATCGGCTTCTACGGCGCCTCGCTGAAGGTCGGCGGACGGCAGATGCCCGCCTACATCCCGCACATCGGCGGCAACTACGAGGGCGGCGAGGTGATCTACGGCAAGCGGCTCAAATCGCGGCTCCCGGCCAAACGGGTCCCCG
>DATCBF010000145.1:0-2796 GCA_036512025.1 Solirubrobacterales bacterium | reverse complement strand
CACCATCTCGTGGAAGAGGCAGCCGGCAAAGGGCTCGCCGTCCCCTAGGAAGGCGAACGGGCCGATGTCGCGCAGCGCCTTGGTGACAACGCGCTGGTCGAAGACGAAGCTGCCGCTGTCGGAGCCGGCGACGAGGCGCTCGGACGGCAGCCACTGGCGCAGCTCGGGGTGCTCAAACATCGTCTCGGCCCGATCCGCCTCGGGCACGCAGGCAGGCACCCACATCCAGAGCGCGTCGAAATGGCAGTCGAGGGTGTCGGTCTCACGTTTGGCCGGCTTGCCGCATTTGGGGCAGTCGACGTTGACGAAGTCCTCGCGCTCGGCAAGGGGATTCCCTTCACCGGTCGGCTCGATGTCGAGCGGCAGCCGCACCGGCAGGTCCTCAGCCGGGACCGGGACCGCGCCACAGCCCTCGCAGTGGACGATCGGGATCGGCGTCCCCCAGGAGCGCTGACGGGAGATCGAGAAGTCATAGGCGCGGTAGCGGACCGCGGCCTTGGGCCGCGCCTTGGACTGCGAGACCCGCAGCGGAGACTCGCCGGCTTTGCGGCGCAGGCGCTCAGCCAGGGTCGCGTCGGCGTCGTCGACGCCGGGGATCCCCAAAGCAGCCGTCGCCCCAAAGCGGGAATCGACGATCGGCGAGACGAAGATCGGCAACAGGTCACCGCCCTCCGGCGCGATCACCGAAGCGTCGGTGTCGATCACGGGAACGGTGCCGGCATCGCGAGCGCTCCGCTCCCAGCCGCCCGAGCGCAGTTCTGCCAGCTGCTGCTTGGCCTTGGGCTCCGACGCCCACTGCTCGACATTGGGATGGCGCGGGGAGAGCAGCACGAAGCGGGCCTCGCCCATCGCCTCCTTGTGCGGCGTGAACACGGTAAGCGCCCGCCCGTCGAGGCCCTTGAGCTCGATCTCCACGCCCTCGGTTTTGCCGAGGACGATGCGCTGGCTGGCGAGTGAGATCTCGTCCCAGTCGCTGAAATCGTCGAGACGGGTGTCGTTCTCAGACAGGTAGGGGCCGATCTTGAGGAACCAGACCGGGCGGTGGGTGAGGCGCACCTCTCCCCCACAGCGCCAGCACTTGCCGTCCTCGACCTGGAGTGAGGCCAGCGTCGTCTGACAGCTGTCGCACCAGTCGACAGTGGCCTCGGAGCGGTAGATCAGGCCGGCCTCGAGCAGGGTCACGAACAGCCACTGCGACCAGCGGTACATCTTCTCGTCGGAGGAGTAGAAGAAGCGGTCGTAGTCGAAGGAGAAGCCCATCCGCTTCATCTGCGTCAGCATCTGCTCGCCGCAGCGCGCCACCCAGGCGGCTGGTGACTCTTTGCGCTGGATCGCGCCGAGCTCGGCAGGCAGGCCGAAGGCGTCGAAGCCGAGGCCGAAGAGGACGGCGTCGCCGCGGGCACGGCGGAAGCGGGCGTAGGCGTCGCCGATCGAGTAGCTGCGGATATGGCCCATATGGAGGTCGCCCGAGGTGAACGGGCTCGACGGCTTCACATAGGTCCGTGACTGACCCTCGCCGGGCACCGGCGTGTCGTAGGCGCCGGCCTCCGCCCAGGCAGCCTGACGGGCGGCCTCGACAGCCCCTGCGTCGTAGTCATGTTTCTCCGTGCTCATCGGCTCCTCTCCCACTAAGGATGGCGAACATGGCTTCCAGGCAGTTATCTCAGCCTGGAAAGCTTCGCTCGAAAGAGTTTAACCAATGAGCATGGAGCTGACGCGGGTCAGGCGAAGGTCCAGAGCTTGTTGCCGAGGAAGTTGAAGGGCATCGCGACCGCGACCGCGACCGCCTGGGCCGCCAGGTCGCCCATGCCGGCGCCGGAGATCAAGACCTCCAGGGCGGCGAGGTTGATGATCAGGGAGGCGACGCTGATCGCGAAGAAGCGGACAGCCTGAAAGCCGGCCGAGCTTTCGCCGGGGCCGAAGGTCCAGTAGCGGTTCCAGAGGAAGTTGCTGCTGACAGCGACGGCGAAGGCGCCAACCGCGGCGACCAGGTGATGGACGCCGAGGTTGTCGGCCAAGAGGGCGAAGACGCCGAGGTTGATCAGATAGCCGGAGCCGCCGACGATCCCGAACTTGAGCAGCTGCCACCAGTTGGCAGGCTGGCGGGCGGCGGCGCCGAGGCGATCTGCGAATTCCGAGGCGCTCATCGCAGCTCGTCGTGTCGGACCGAGGCCAGCGCCCCGGCGCGCAGGCCGGCTCGCGGTGGCACCATGATCTGCTCGGGCAGACCGTCGATCACGACTGCGTCGCGGCCAAAGCCGGTCGGGACGTCGCGCAGGGTGTGGAAATGGATTTTCTGCGGTTTCTTGGACACGTAGCGGATAAGGGTAAGGCGGTCCAGCCGTAGCCGCTGCACCGGGTGAAATGAAGGTGGCAGATATACCGGCCGGCCTCCGACCAAAGGCTTGCTGACGACATCGACCTCGGCCAGCGGCTCGGTGCCGCTGTACATCCGCTGGGCGCCGTCGGCAAGGTAGAACTCTACGGGGTCGGCGGCGAGCGTCCAGGTGACGATCGCCCGCGGCCGCTTGGCGGGCCCGAGCGCTTCGGTCAGGCTGCGGAAATCGGGTCGCTGCAGGTTCGGGGTCTGGGTGACGTGAACGTCGAAGGCGAGCCAGTAGGCACAGAGCATCACGGCGAGGACCATCCCCACCCGGCGCGCCCCGGTGGCGGCAAATCCAATCGCGGCGGCGGCGAGCAAGGGCACGAGCGCAGGCAGCAGATTGCGCTCGACCACGTAGTCCTTGCCACCGAGAGCGGCGGCGGAGGCGAGTGCCACCACGCCGAGGCCAATCG
>DATCBF010000144.1:0-5431 GCA_036512025.1 Solirubrobacterales bacterium | reverse complement strand
AGGCGCCGAGGCCCTGGCCGGCGACGGAGCCGCCGTTGAACTCTAGGCTGGCGAGCACCTCGTCGTTGGACTCGGGCCCATCCTCGAAGATGCGCGAGCGGGCGATCGCCCCGGAGAGCTCGGTGCCGAGCACGCGGTCGTTGGCGTCGGTCGCGCGCGGGAACTCGTTGCGGATCGTGCGGCCGCCGCAGATGTCGCCGGCGAGGGCGCCGATCTGGTGGGAGGCCTGCTTCTCCTCCATCCGGATCGGGCGGGCGACGACCAGGCCGGCCTCGGCCCGCAGCTCCTCGGTCTCGGCGACCGGCAGGTCGAGCGGCTCGAGGTCGAGGAACTCCTCCAGCGGCGTGATCAGCGGCGCCAGGTCGATCTTGTCGTGGCCGGCGACCTGCTCCAGCAGGTCGTAGCGGCCGACCAGGTCCTGGGCGCGGCTGTAGCCGAGCGAGGCGACCACCTGTTTGACCTCCTCGCCCATCGAGGCGAAGAAGCGGGCGCAGCTCTCGGCGGCGCGGTCGACCTCCTGCGGGGTGAACTTCTTCAGCCCGTGCTCCTGGGCCTCCTCGACGGTCTCGATCTGGGTGGCGATGCCGACGTGGCAGGTGTCGAGCTGGCAGCCGCGGCAGATCGTGCAGCCGAGGCTGACCATCGCCAGCGTCCCGAAGCCGACTCGGTTGGCGCCGAGGCAGTGCAGCTTGACGATGTCGTGGCCGGTGCGGTAGCCGCCGTCGGCCCAGATCTCGACCCGGTTGCGCAGCCCGGCCTCCATCAGCGCCCGGTGCACGGCGCGGGTGCCGATGTCCGAGGGCAGGCCGACGTGGCGCAGGGCGTGCTGGCGGGCGGCGCCGGTGCCGCCCTCGAAGCCGGAGAGGGTGATGATGTCGGCGCCCGCCTTGGCGATGCCGAGGCCGATCGTGCCGATGTTCGGCACCACCGGGACCTTGACCGAGACCCGCACGTCGGGGTTGACCGTCTTCAGCTCGTCGATCAGCTCGGCCAGGTCCTCGATCGAGTAGAGGTCGTGGTTGTTGGAGGGCGAGATCAGGTCGGTGCCGGGCGCCGCGTTACGGGCGGCGGCGACCTTCTCGGAGACCTTCTTGCCGGGCAGGTGGCCACCCTCCCCGGGCTTGGCCCCCTGGCCGATCTTGATCTCGGCCAGGTAGGAGGAGTTGATCATCTCCGCCGAGACGCCGAAACGGCCCGAGGCGACCTGCTGGCCGCGCCATTTGCGGTAATTCCCGTACATGTCGCGGATCTCGCCACCCTCGCCATTGACGCAGAGAATGTTGATCGCTTTCGCCGCCTCGGCATAGGCGCGGAAGGCCGGCTCGGACTGCGAGCCGAAGCTCATCGAGGAGACGACGATCGGGTAGTCGTGATGACCGACCCCGGCGTCGACGACGCTGGGGTCCTTCAAAGGCTCCCGGTCGCCCACCAGGCCCATGATGTGGCGCATCGAGATCGGGCTCTGCTGCTCGAGGTCGCGGACTTTCTCGGAGTAGTCGGCGTAGGAGCCGGTGCCGTTGGCGGTCGCGATCGCGGCCTTGTAGACCTTGGGATAGAAGCGGAACGTCTTCGCCGGTTTCGAGTCTTCCTCGCCGGAGAGGGCGCGGGCGCGGGCGTTGGTGTCCTCATCGAGGTTGGTGAAGCCGACCCCCCCCGACTCGGAGGCGGCGAAGGCGTCGGTCTGGAAGATCTCGGCCAGCTCCGGCTTGACCCCGATCGAGGAGAACTGGCGCGCGTAGCCGCGGACCTCATGGATGCCGATCGTCGAGATCACTTTCTCGATCCCCTTGGTCAGGGCGTCGCAGAGGTTGGAGACGTCGGTCTCGTAATCCTCGACACAGACGACTTCGACCATCGTGTAGGGGCAGACGCCGTTGGCGCCGAGGCCGAGGGCCAGCATCGTGTCGTGGACGTTGCGGATCGCGGCCGAGCGCAGGACCAGCCCGCAGCGGCGGCGCAGGTTCTCCTCGCCGGGCTCGACCCGGAACTGCTTCAGGGCCTGGTCGACGGCGGAGGTCGCCAGGTGCGGGTCGAGATAGCGGCGCTCGCCGTCGTAGACGGTGCGGTCGGTCAGGACCAGCAGCTCGGCGCCGTCGCGGACCTTCTTCACCGCCTCCTGCTTGATCCGCTCGATCGCGCCCTTGGTCGTCTCCGACTCGAGCAGCGAGATGTCGACGGCGCCGGCGCGGCCGCGGAACTCCTCCCAGAGGTCTTCGAGCAGGTAGGTGCGGTGCTCGCGGGCGATCCTGCGGTAGGTCTTTTCCGAGAGCGGCGCCATCCCGTGATGGCCCCCGAGCAGGACCGGAAAGGCGGTCTCGATGGTGCCGGTGTCCTCGCCGGCGGCGCTGATCGAGGGGCGGCGGCCGAACACGGTGCGGGTCGAGAAGTGCTCGATCTCGCGCTCGCGGTCGATCGCCGGGTTGGTGACGACGGCGACCGTCTCCTTGAAGTAGTCGGCCAGGTTCTGGCGCTCCGGCGAGAGCGCCGCCAGTGGCCCGTCGTAGCCGAGCGAGCCGATCGGCTCGGCCCCGTTGGAGGCCATCTGCTGGACCAGTTTGACGTCGTCGCGCTGCCAACCGAAACCGGCGAGGACGCGATCGGCGACCTTGACCGGCTCCTCGGGGCCGGCGTCGGAGTACCCCGGGACGTCGCCGCCCTCGAGCGGGCCGCCGGTCTCCAGGGCGCGGTCGTAGGGGGCGGCGTCCTCGACGCCGTTGCGCGCCAGCCAGCTGTCGCGGACGATCCGCAACATCTCGTCGTGGGGATGCAGGGTCGAGCGCTTGCGCTCGCGGTCGATCAGGACCAGCGCCTTCTCACCCGGCGCCAGCGGCAGCGGCTCGGCGACCATCTCGTGGACGGAGACGACGCCGGGCTCGGAGCTGAAGACGAAGTCGTTGGCGGTCTCCACCTGCCAGAGCGGGCGCAGGCCCATCGCATCGGCGGAGAAGACGCATTCGTCGGCGCGGCGGGCGATCAGGGCGACCGGGCCCTGCGCGAACGGCCCCATCGTCTGGTGCAGGTACATGTAGAAGGGGTGCAGCTCAGCCGGCAGCGAGCGGATCTCGGCCACGATCGGCGGCACCACCATCTCCATCGCCTCGGCCAGCGTCAGCCCATCGCGGCTGACCAGGGTGTCGATCGTGCGGTTGAGGTCCTGGGAGTCGGAGGAGTCGGGCTGGATCGGCACTCCCAGCATCCGCGCCTCCTGGCGCAGCTGCTCGATCGTGTTGATCTCGCCGTTGTGGCCGAGCACGGAGAAGGGCTGGACCCGCTTGAAAGAGGGCCAGGTGTTGGTCGAGTAGCGGTTGTGGCCGAAGCTGCCGATCGTCTCGAAGCGCTCGTCGAGCAGGTCGGGGTAGTACGCACCCAGCACGGCCGGCGCTCCCATCACCTTGTAGACACAGGTCGTCGCCGAGAACGAGGGGACGTGGACGCCGAGGCGCTGCTCGAGTTCGATCAGCAGGTCGAAGAGGACACGGTCGCGGCGAGAGGCGTCGGCGACGAGGCCGGCGATCTGCCAGAAATGCGGCTCCTCCTCGCGGGCGGTGGGGCCAAGCGCGGGGGAGTTGACGACGCCGATCCGCTCGGCGAGGATGCGGAAGCCGCCGTGGCCGAGCAGCTCGCGGGCATCGTGCTGGATCTGCTCGAGGTCCTGCGGGCGTTCGACAAAGATGTGGGCGACGGCAAAGGCGTCGTCGAGGGTCAGCGAAGGGTCGTGGCCACCGGAGCGGACTTCCTCGGCCCAGATCTTGCGCGGTATGTCCAGCAGCAGACCGCAACCGTCACCCTCGCCGTCGACGTTGCCGGCGCGGTGGAGCATCTTCTGCAGAGCCGGGATCGCAAGCGCGATCGGCTCATGGCTCGGGGTCGCGTCCTTGCGCACCGACGCGTAGATCGCACAGGCGTCCTTGTCCTCGACGCTGGGCGGAGAGACAAGCGGCCGGTAGGCACGCTCGGGCGAGTAGCGGACGACGCTCTCACCGTGAAGCTCACGGGACTGGGGTGCTGGCATTTCTGACCTCCCGGGTTCCGCGCCTTCTTCGAGCGGGCGCGCGACGGGTTGACGAGTCGACGGATTATAGGGGTGGCCATATGGCCGGGCAACCAATCCGCATTTTCCCGCGCTATTCGCGGGTAAATGCGGATTCGCCGCATCGCGCCGTGTCCGCCGCCGTCAGACGGTGGGCGGGGGTTTCGCCAGTCCCTCCTAGGCGAAGGAGGCAGGGGAGAAATCGCCGTTTGGGGCGACGCCGATCAGCAGCGCCGTGACCGGCCTCTCGGAGCGGTTGAGGATGGTGCGGCTGGGCTGCGGCTCGATCGAGGCGAAGGTGCCGGCGGGGGCGGGGTGATCTTCGCCGTCGATCCGCAGGATCGCGTCACCCTCGAGGATCGCGTAGAGCTCAACCTGGCCGCTGCCGGACTCGTCGTGCTCGGGAATCTGGCCACCCGGCTCTACTTCCACCAGGTTGAAGCCGAAGGCAGAGGTGCCGAGCGCCTTGCGGGCCAGACGCCAGGTCGTGTCTCCCGACCCCTCCATCGACTCGAACTCGTCGCGATGCTTGATCGAGTAGCCCCCGGCCATTCAGTTGCTCCAGTCCGGTTCGGAGGCGTTGGCGGCCAGCACCTTGGGCTTGCCCCCCGCATAGGGGATGGCGACCACCTTGTGGCCGGGGCCCGGTTCGAAGCCACCGATGCTGCCCAGCACCGTGCTGCCGTCGGCGGAGAGGGAAGTGCCGACGAAGCCGGTCTCGCGTTCCTTGGTCAGCGTCCGTTCCGCACCGGTCTTCGGGTTGACCGTGACCGCGTAGGTCGTGTCCTGGCCTCCGAACTCGGTCAGCAGGCGCCGGCCATCTGTCGACCACTGTGTCGGCGAGAGGCCCGACAGGAGCGGGTCGACCTTCGTGTGGGTCAGGCGCTTGACCTGGCCGCCACCGGCGTTCATCAGGTAGAGCTCGTTCTTGGGGCCGTACTTGCGCTTGCCGGCATCGAGCAGCTTGACGAAGACGATCTGCCCGTTTGGCCCCCAGAGTGGATCCTCCGAGCGGCGGTCATGGGTCAGCGGCGTCACTTTGCCGCTGGCCAGATCGGCGCTGTAGACGTCGCTGCGGGGCGGGTAGCCTTCGCTGCCGGCTTTCGAGAAGGCGAGCTGCCCGCCTTCGGGCGCGAAGCTGGCTCCACTGAAATAGCCGTGGGCGATCGTGCGTCGAGCGCCGCCGGCGACGTCGATCACGACCAGGCTCTGGCTGCCGGTCTGCGGACCGGTGACGGCGGCCACGGTGGTCGAGTCGGGAGACCAGTCGAAGACGAACGGTTCGCTCCAATTGCCGAGCAGCCGACGGGGAGAGCCGCTGCCATTGGCGGCGATGACCATCAGTTCCGCCCGGTAGCCGTGTGCCTTCAGCTGGCGGTAGTAGGCGATCGTCTTGCCGTC
>DATCBF010000143.1:0-19152 GCA_036512025.1 Solirubrobacterales bacterium | reverse complement strand
TGAGTGCCCTCGCCCTTTTCGTCGGCACCCTGGTCTTCGCGATCAACCTTGTCGACTCGTTCATCCACGGCCTCGGCGCCGGCGCCGAGGACCGGCTGGTCTGGTCGCCGGACATGGTCGGCTGTTCGCTCTTTCTCATCTCCGGCCATCTGGCGATGGTCGAGATCTGCCACGGCTGGCCGCGCTGGCGCGGCAGCGATCTCGGCTGGTGGATCGTCGCCGTCAACCAGCTCGGCTCGATCCTCTTCATGGTCGCCGCGGTCGCCTCCTTCGTCCGTCCCGCCAACGCCGAAGAGGTCAACGTCGGTGTGGCCAACTGGGGCACGTTCGCCGGCGCCCTCTGCTTCGCGGTAGCCGGGGTCCTGCAGGAGCTCGAGCGGCCGGCCGCGGACTGATTGGCCGCAGCGGTGATGCTTGTCACGCTTGCCGGCGCCGGTGGATGACAGGATTCGGTGTCGTGAGCGCGGATCTCAAGCCCGAGGCGCCGCGTGGCGAACGCGTGCTGCCGGGCGTCTGGCGCCTGCGGATGGCGCTGCCCTGGCCCGGCGTCCCGCACGGCAACGCCTGGGCCGTCGCCGCCGACGGCGGCATCGTCCTCTTCGACACCGGGATCGGCGGCGAGGGGCGCCTGCGCCACCTCGACCTCGCCCTGGCCCAGGTCGGATTCAGCGTTGCCGACGTGCGCCTGCTCGTCTGCACCCACTCCCACACCGATCACTACGGCCTCGCCGCCTCGATCGTCAAGGAGGCCGGCTGCGAGCTCTGGATGCATCCGGCCTGGGGGCATGTGCGGTTGATGGCCGAAGATCCCGCCGCGGCGATGGAGAACCGGATTGAGGTCGCGCGCCAAAGCGGGGTGCCGGCGGCGGCGCTGGAGCGCTACCGCGAGCGCCGCAGCGAAGACGACGAGACCGGGATCGACGGGATCGTGGCCCCTGATCGCGAGCTTCTGCCGGGGGTCGAGGTGGAGACCGACCTCGGCGCCTGGCAGGTCTATGAGACGCCCGGCCACGCGCCGTCTCACGTCGTCCTGCATCAGCCCGAGCACAGGCTGCTGATCTCCGGCGACCACCTGCTGGGCCGCACGGTGCTCTTCTTCGACTACGGCCACTCGCCCGACCCGGTTGGCGAATTCCTCCGCAGCCTCAACGAGGTCGAGCCGCTGGAGGTCGACCTCTGCCTGCCCGGCCACGGCCGTCCCTTCCGCGACCCCGAGGCCAAGATCGCCGAGTCCCGCAGGCAGGTCGAGGAGCTGCTCGGCAAAGTCCGCGCCGCGCTCGCCGGCGGCGAGAAGATGGCCTTTGAGATCGTCGCCGAGATCGTCGGCCCCGACAACGTCAGCTCGCCGGTCAGCGCCTGGGTGCTGCAGATCGTCCTCTCCTGCCTCGACCACCTGGTGATCCTCGGCGAGGTCGCCAAGGTCGAGGGAACCGACCCGCAGCGCTGGGCCCTTCAGTAGCCTGCCCCGATGGCCAGCTTCACCTTTGAGCGTGAGATCGCCGCCCCCCCGGAGGTTGTCTTCGACGTCCTCGTCGACCACCGTCGCTACGCCGAGATCACCCCGATGCGCAAGTCGGTGCTGGAGCGCGAGGGCGACCCGGCGCCGAACGGCGTCGGCGCGATCCGGGTGCTCAGCTCGGTCGGCCCGCCGCTGCGCGAGGAAGTCCTCGCCTACCGGCCCTCGAGCCGCTTCTCCTACAAGCTGATCTCCGGCGCGCCGGTGCGCGACCACGTCGGCACCGTCGAGCTGACGCCCGCCGGCGCCGGGACCAAGGTCGTCTACGCGGTTCGCACGACGCCGACGCTACCTCTTGGCGGCCCCGTCGTGGTCGCCGTCGTCAAGCAGGCGATCAAGCAGCTCCTGAGCGGGATCGCGACCGAGTCCGAGCGCCGCGCCGCCACAACGAATGGCTGAGCGCGGGCCTGAGGCCCGCGGCTGGTGGAAGCGGGTCAAGCCGCTGCTACGTGACCCCAAGCGGGTCTGGCGCGAGCACCGGCGCTGGCCGGTCGGGCTGATCGTCGCGGCATTCGTCGCCCTCGGTGGCATCGTGCTCGCCTACGAGCTGCTCAAGCGCCCGCCCGACGTCCACAACTCCAAGGCGGCGTTCAAGCCGGAAAAGCCGCCGCAGCCGAAGCCGAAGAAGACGGTCAACTGGCCTTTCTACGGCTACAACCCCGCCCGCACCCGTTACCTGCCGGCAAGGGGGATCAAGCCGCCCTATCGCAAACTCTGGCGCTACACCGAGCGGCCGCTGCTGGAGTTTCCGCCGATCTACGTCGGCGGCAAGCTCTACGCCGTCAACAACAGCGGCTTCGCCTTCGCCCTCGACGCCGACACCGGCAAGGTCCTGTGGGAAAGGCGGATCGGGCGGCTCAACGCCTCCTCGCCCGCCTATTACAAACACCGCCTCTACATCGTCAACCTCGTCCCCGGCCATATCGTCAAGCTCGACGCCAAGACCGGCAAGATCCTCTGGAAACACCTGCTACCCGGGAGGGCGGAGTCCTCGCCGGTGGTGATCGACGGCACCGTCTACTTCGGTTGCGAGGACGGCAACCTCTACGCGCTCAGCGCCCGCAACGGCCACGTCAAATGGGCGACGGCGCTGGGCGGCCCGGTCAAGTCGGCCCCCGCCTACTACGGAGGAGTGCTCTATGTCGGCGACTACGGCGGCTATATGAACGCGGTCGTCGCCAAGACCGGCGCTCTGAAGTGGCAGAGCGGCTCGCTCGGCCCCGGCTTCGGCGCCTCCGGCCAGTTCTACTCGACCCCGGCGGTCGCCTTCGGCCGCGTCTACGCCGGCAACAACGACGACCGCGTCTACAGCTTCGACATCAGCGACGGGACCCTGGCCTGGAGCTACTCGACAGGCGGCTACGCCTACTCGGGCCCGACCGTGGCCAGCACCCCGCACAGCCCGCCGACCGTCTACATCGGCTCCTTCGACGGCAACATCTACGCCCTCGACGCCAAGGACGGCAGCGTGCGCTGGAGCCACTCGGCCGGCGGCCAGGTCGTCGGCTCGCTCTCCGCCGTCGGCGAAACCGTCTACGTGGCGGAGTTCACCGACAAGACGACGACCGGCTTCGACATGCGGACCGGCCACAAGGTCTTCCACTACGACAAGGGCACCTACACGCCGGTTATCTCCGATGGCCGCCGCCTCTACCTGACCGGCTACTCCAGCATCACCGCGCTGCAGCCGTTCAAGTACAAGCAGGCGGTGGCCCCCCGCATCGCCGCCCCGGCCGGGAAGCCGAAGCCACGGTCAAAGCCCAGGCGGCCTAGCGGTGATGGTGGCCGGGAGCCACACCGCCGGGCGGCGGTGGTGGCAGGCGCGGCGGGTTTGGCGCATAGGAAGGGAAGACGGGGGAATGGAGGCGGTCACGGAGGACAGCGAGGCTCACCGGGAAGTTCTGGATCCGGTAAGCGCTCGTCGAGCCGAAGTCCTGGTAGTAGATGAGCATCTTCGTCCGCGGGTGCTTTTCGATCCAGGCGAAGAGCTTGCGCACGAAGTCGGGGTCGTCACCGTTTTCCACCGCCCACTCGGTGATCACGAACGGCTTGCCCTTGAAGCGGTTGTAGAGCCCGGTCAGCGACTTCCATTCGGCATAGCCGGAGTAGAAGTCGGTCCCGGCCCAGTCGACGTACTTCGATCCCGGGTAGTAGTGCTTGGGACGGTTGCCGGGGACGGTCGGTGAGCCCGATGGCAGCGGGCTCCAGACAATCGCGACCGGCGCCGCCGGCAGGCCGCTGACTTCGCTCGAGAGCGGCGGCAGCCCGGCCTCGGCGAGGCGGGCGTTGATTTTGTCGGCCTTGCCACCGCCGTGGAGGAGGATGTAGATGCGGCGGAAGGCGAGTTTGTACCAGCGCGGGGTGTGGTCGCCACCGCGGAAGTTGCCGGTGCAGTCGTAAGCGGCGTAGACGTTGATGCAGCGGTTCGGCTCGCCCAGCGGGCGGATGTAGGCGCGCATCTTCTTCGCCCAGAAGAGCTTGTTGAGGCGGATCAGGTACTCGTCGCCTTCGCCCTGGGCGATCCCACGCGGGGTGATGATCTCGCCGCCGCTGTGGGGGTCGAGGGTGCTGATGTGGAGCATCGGCCGTGCCCGCGCCGTCTGCCAGCGACGGATCGACTCCGGGAAGTCGGAGCCCCAGGTGCGAAAGCTCTCAATCACCGCCGGGTGCTTGCTGACCGCGGTCGAGAATTCGCCGAAGTTGGCGCTGTCGCCGGTATCGGAGATGCCGAAGAAGATCTTGTCGCCGGGCGGGGTCAGCGGCCCGGCGACGGCGGGCGCCGCCACGGCCAGGGCAAGCAGGCAGATCGCGGTCAGGGCAGGGGCAATCGCTTTGCGCACGGGGGGCATCGTCGTCTCTTCTACTGGAAGGCGCCGCTCCCCACCCCCGGCGTCCCGGGAAGGCAACGGTTGTCCCAACGATCAGGCGGCGGCGCGGTCGAGCCCTGGCGAGGCGACGATCCCCAGCACTTCGGGCGCGTACTTGGCGATGAAGCTGGGGCCGATGCCGCGGATCGATTCGAGGCTGCCGGCGTCGTCGGGACGCAGTGTGGCGAGGGCCCGCAGGGTGCTGTCGTGCGCGACCGTGAAGGCGGGCTTGCCGGCGGCAGCCTCTTTGCGCCAGGCCCGCAGCGCCTCGAACAGCGGCTCGTCGGCGGCCGACATCTCGACCTCGGGGGCCGCGCCCGCGCCGCCCTTGCGGGCACGCTTGGGGCGGATCGCGATCGTTTCGGGGTCGGGCAGCCAGCGCTCGGGATCACAGGAATCGCAGCAGCGGGCCAGGGGCTTGCCGGCCTCGCGGTCGCCGAAGTGGTCGAGCAGGGCGCGGCGGCGGCAGCGGTCGGAGTAGATGAACGATTTGATCGCCCTGTAGGCGCGCCAGCCTCGCTCGTGGGCGATCGCGAGCTCGGGATCGCCGCTGCGCTGTTCGTTGAAGCGGACCAACCGCCCGAGGTCGGCGCGCATCGCCAGCAGCACCGCGCGCGCCGGCAGGCCGTCGCGACCGCCGCGCCCGGCCTCCTGGTAGTAAGCCTCGACGCTGGTCGGGATTGTCATGTGCCAGACCGAGCGCACGTCGGCTTTGTCGACTCCCATCCCGAAAGCGTTGGTGGCGACGATCACGTCGACCTCGCCGCCCATGAAGCGGTTCTGGGTGGAGCTGCGCTCTTCCGCTTCCATCCCCGCGTGGTAGGCGAGCGCCTGCAGGCCTGCGTCGCGCAGCGCGGCGGCAACCTCGTCGGTGTCGCGGCGGGTGCCGCAGTAGACGATAGCCGGGCGGTTATCCGGGTCGGCCAGTCCGGCTTCGAGCAGCGCCTGGCGCCGCGCTTTGGAGCCGGTGCCTTCAAGCGGGACGACATCGAAGGAGAGGTTGGGGCGGTCGAAGCCGGAGCGGACCTGGAGCGGCTCGCGCATGCCGAAGCGGCTTGCGATCTCGGCCGCCACCGCCTTCGTCGCCGTCGCCGTGCAGGCCATCACCGGCGGCCGGCCGAGCCGCTCGGCGATCTCCGGCAGGCGCAGGTAGTCGGGGCGGAAATCGTGACCCCACTCCGAGACGCAGTGGGCCTCGTCGACCGCCATCAGGTCGATCTTCCGCTGGGCGACGGCATCGAGGAAGACGGTCGAGCCGAAGCGCTCCGGCGAGCAGTAGACGATGCGGGCGTCGCCGCGGATCCGGGCGAGAGCGTTGCGGGTCGCCTCTTCGCTCATCCCCGAGGCGATCATCGTCACCGGGTGGCCGGCGGCGGAGAGGCGCTGCCACTGGTCACGCATCAAGGCGATCAGCGGGCTGACCACGATCGTCAGGTCCTCGGAAGCCAGGCCCGGCAGCTGGTAGCAGAGGCTCTTGCCGCCGCCGGTAGGCATCACAATCAGCGAGTCGCGGCCTTCCAGCCCGGCCTCGACCGCCTCCCGCTGGCCCGGCCGCCAGTGCTCGAACCCAAGCATCGCCAGCAGCTCGTCGGCCCTATCTCCAGTCGCGACAGTCACCCACCCACCATAAGTCCCGCAACGGATCGTTTCTCCCCGCCGGCTCCGCTTAGGCCAAGTTTTCAGCCGGCGAGGCGCCGGCACGTGCCGGGCGTCGCCGCAGGCGAATCTGATTCGGCCAGAGTACGTAGGCCGCCATCGGGACCGCGTAGAGCAGGTAGATCAGCGTCTCGCCGATCGTCGGCGTCGGCTGTAGGCCCAGCATCCCGGTCAGCAGCGAGCCGGAGACCGTGCCCGGCTGCACCAGCCAGGTGAGGTTGAGCGCCTGGCCCTGCAAGTCGTTGAGCCAGCCCGCCTCGTGGGCGGTATGGACGGCGGTCGCCAGCAGCCCGGCGGCGACGAAGACGAGGATCAGGCCGGTGACGCGGAAGAAGCGGGTGAGGTTGATGCTGACGCCGCCGCGATAGATGCCGATGCCGATCGCGACAGCCGCGACCAGCCCGATCACGGCGCCGATGCCGGCCGCCGTGGTGTCGCTGGCGTCCTGGAAGGCGGCGAGCAGGAAGACCGAGGTCTCGAAGCCCTCGCGCAGCACCGCCAGGAACGCCATCCCGACCAGCGCCATCGTCGAGCCGGTGGCGAGGGCGCCGGCGACGCTCCCTTCCAGCGTCGCTTTGATGCTGCGCGCGTGGCGGCGCATCCAGACGATCATGTAGGTCACCGCCGAGACCGCGATCAGGCCGATCACAGTCTCCATCCCCTCCTGCTGCTGCTGGGGGAGCTCTTGTCCGATCGTCCGCAGGATCACCGCGACCCCGATGCAGAGGGCGATCGCGATCGCGACCCCGGCCCACATCTGGCGCATCGCATCCTGCCTTCCCTCTTTGACCAAGAAGGCGGCGATGATGCCGACGATCAGCGAGGCCTCGACGCCCTCGCGCAGTGCGATTACAAGGGTGGGGATCATGCGGAAGCGGGTTACTCCTGAACTCGGGGGCCGGTTAGGCGACCCTAATTAGGGGTGCCAAAACCTAGCACGGGAGTAGGCATTGCGTCAGAGCAGGCGAGTCAGGGGAGCCAGGGCTCCGACCATTCGGTAACCCCGCGAGTCAGGGCCTTGGCCTCGTCCGGCCCCCAGCTGCCGGGCTCATATATATGGACGGGGCCCGGCTGATCCAGCAGCGGCTGCACGATCCGCCAGGTCTCCTCGACCGCGTCCTCGCGGGTGAAGAGCTGGGCGCGGCCGCGGATCGCGTCGTCGAGCAGGCGCTCGTAGGGCTCGGGCTCTTCGCCGGGGTTTTTTTCGAAGAGGACCTCGAGGTCGGCGGGCTCGAAGTCCTCCTCGCCGGCCTTCTTGGCGATGAAGCGCAGCAGCGCCCCTGGCGTCGGGTCGATTCGGATCACCATCTGGTTCGGGTCCGGGCGGTGGCCGGGGGGGCCGACGCCGAGCCGCGGCGGGCGCTTGAAGACGACCCTGACCTCGGTCTCCTTGACCGGCAGGTTCTTGCCGGCGCGGATGAAGAACGGCACCCCGCTCCAGCGCCAGTTGTCGATCTCCAGCTCGAGCGCGACAAAGGTCTCTGTGGTCGAGTCGGCGGCGACCCCGTCGACATCGAGGTAGCCGTCGTACTGGCCGCGCACGTAGTGCTTGGGGTCGGCGGTGCGGACCGCCTTGAACAGCTCCAGCTTCTTGTCGCGGACGGAGTCGTGGTGGTTGCCGGTCGGCGGCTCCATCGCGACCAGCGCCAGCACCTGCAGGGCGTGGTTCTGGACGACGTCGCGCAGGGTCCCGACCGGGTCGTAGAAGCGGCCACGGTCGTCGACCCCGAAGTTCTCGGCCAACGTCATCTGCACGTGGGAGACGTGCTCGCGGTTCCAGACCGGCTCCAGCATCGAGTTGGAGAAGCGCATGTAGGTGATGTCCATCACCGGCTCCTTGCCGAGGTAATGGTCGATCCGCATGATCTGGTCCTCGTCCAGGACCTGATGAAGTTCGGCGTTGAGCGCCATCGCCGAGTCGAGGTCGTGGCCGAAGGGCTTCTCGATCACGACCCGCGCGTGCTTGACCAAGCCGGCATTTCCGAGGCCGTTGACCACCTTGGCGAAGAGTGAGGGGGGGACCTCGAGGTAGAAGACAGGCCGCTTCGCGTCGCCGATCTCCTTGCCGACCTTCTCGAAGGTGGCGGGGTCGGCGTAGTCGCCCTGGACATAGGAGATGCGACCGGCGAGCCGGGCGAAGACGTCCTCGTCGTGATCGGGGACGGTCGAGGCGATTGCGTCGTGGGCGTGGTCGCGCAGCTGCCCGATCGTCCAGTCGTCGATCGCGACGCCGACGATGCGGCAGTCGAGCTTGCCGCGGGCCTCGAGCCGATAGAGCGCCCGGAAGGTCATTTTCTTGGCCAGGTCGCCGGTGATCCCGAAGATCGTCAGCACGTCGGCGGCGACGTCGGTGTGGTGTGAGACGCCCTTGGCCATCGACCGCGCAGGCTACCCCTTCCGCCCTGGAGAGTTCGAGTCTGCATTTACCCGTCATATACGCGGGTAAATGCAGACTCGTGAAAGCGCCTAGGATTGCGAGGCGGCCCGCCCGCTCCCCGTCCTGCAGCGCCTACTCAGCGGAGGTTTGTGATGGAGCTAGGAATCGTCGGTCTCGGCCGAATGGGAGCCAACATGGCCCGCCGCCTGATGCGCGACGGTCACCGCTGCGTCGTCTACGACGTCAACCCCGACGCGATCTCTGAGCTGGCGGGAGAGGGCGCCGACGGCGCCTCTTCGCTGCAGGAGCTGGCCTCGAAGCTAAGCGCGCCGCGCGCGGTCTGGGTGATGGTGCCCTCCGGCGAGATCACCGAGAAGACGGTGCGCAGCGTCGCCGAGGTGCTCGATTCCGGCGACGCGATCGTCGACGGCGGCAACTCCTACTACCGCGACGACATCCGCCGCGCCGGGATGCTGCGCGAGCAGGGCATCGACTACGTCGACTGCGGCACCAGCGGTGGCGTCTTCGGCCTCGATCGCGGCTACTGCCTGATGATCGGCGGGCCCGACGGGGCGGTCGAGCGGCTCGACCCGATCTTCGCCACTCTGGCGCCGGGAGTGGAGTCGGCGGAGCGTACGCCGGGTCGCAGCGGCGAGCCGGGCCCGGCCGAGAACGGCTACCTGCACTGCGGGCCGAACGGGGCCGGCCACTTCGTGAAGATGGTCCATAACGGGATCGAGTACGGGGTGATGGCCGCCTACGCCGAGGGCCTCAACATCCTCAAAAACGCCAACGCCGGCAAGGTCCAGCGCGAGGCCGACGCCGAGACGGCGCCGATGGAGCAGCCCGAGTACTACCAGTACGACCTCGACCTGCCGGAGGTGACCGAGGTCTGGCGCCGAGGCAGCGTGATCGGCTCCTGGCTGCTCGATCTGACCGCTGCTTCGATGCAGGAATCACCCGACCTCTCCGATTTTGCCGGCCGCGTCTCGGACTCGGGCGAGGGCCGCTGGACCTCGATCGCGGCGATCGACGAGGGCGTGCCGGCGCCGGTGCTGACGACGGCGCTGTACGAGCGCTTTGCCTCGCGTGGCCTCGACGACTTCGGCAACAAGGTCCTCTCCGCCATGCGCAAACAGTTCGGCGGCCACGACGAGAAGCCGAGCTAGGGGCGGCGGTGGCGCCCCGGCTCGAAGTAGTCGCCGACGAGAGGGCGGCGGCACGGCGCGCCGCCGAGCTGATCGCCGAGGCCGGTGTCGCCGCGGCAGCCGAGCGCGGCCCCTTCGGGATGGCGATGAGCGGCGGCCGCTCGCCGTGGGCGATGTTGGCGATCCTCGGCGAACTCGAGCGGATGCCCTGGGAGGCCACCGAGCTGTTTCAGGTCGATGAGCGGATCGCCTCGCCCGGCAGCGAGGACCGCAACCTGACCCACATGGTGCTCGGCCTCTCGATGGACCATCAATCCAACCTGAGGCCGATGCCGGTCACCCAGCGCGATCTCGAGGCCGCGGCTCACGATTACGAAACCTCCCTGCCCGACCGCCTCGACCTCGTCCACCTCGGTCTCGGTCCCGACGGCCACACCGCTTCGCTCGTACCCGGCGACCCGGTGCTCGACGTCGACGATCGCCGTGTCGCCCTGACCGAGACGGCCTACCAGGGCTACCACCGGATGACCCTCACCTATCCGGCGATCGATGCCGCTCGCCAGGTCCTCTGGCTCGTCACCGGCGAGTCCAAGCGCGACGCTCTCGTCAAGCTGATGGCGGGCGACGAATCGATCCCGGCCGGCCGGGTCGAGAACGACGAGATGATCGTCGTCGCCGACGAGGCCGCGGTGGGCTGAGAGTGAGCCCGGCTGCAGCTCCCGACGCCGCGCCGGAATTCGAGACCCTGCTCTATTCCGTTGCTGAGGGCGTCGCCACGATCACCCTCAACCGCCCCGACTCGCTCAACACGATCGTGCCGCCGATGCCGGAAGAGGTGGAGGCGGCGGTCGAGCTGGCGGTCAGGGACGAGGCGGTCAAGGTGATCGTCGTCCGCGCCGCCGGGCGGGCGTTTTGCGCCGGCTATGACTTCGGTGGCGGCTTCCACCACTGGGACGAGCTGATGAACAGCGACGGCGAGTGGGATCCGGGCAAGGACTTCGCCTTCTCGACCGCGCCCGCTGTCGCGCCGACGCAGAAGCTGATGAGCATCTGGCGCTCGCCGAAGCCGGTGATCGCCCAGGTCCACGGCTGGTGCCTCGGCGGCGGCAGCGATTTCGCGCTTTGCGCCGACCTCGTGATCGCCAGCGAGGACGCCCGGATCGGCACTCCCTACTCGCGGATGTGGGGATCTTACCTCTCCGGCATGTGGCTCTACCGGCTGGGATTGACCAAAGCCAAGGAGTACGCGTTAACCGGCAAGCCCCTCTCCGGAGCCGAAGCGGCGGAGGTGGAGCTGATCAACCGCGCGGTGCCGTTCGAGCGGCTCGAGGAGGAGGTCGCGAAGGCAGCTCGTGAGCTGGCATCGATCCCCTCTTCCCAGCTGGCGGCGATGAAGCTGGTCGTCAACCACGCCTACGAGAACATGGGCCTCGCCTCGACCCAGACGCTGGGCCCGATCCTCGACGGGCTGATGCGGAACACGCCGGATGCCAAGCGCTTCATCGAGCTGGCCGAGCGCGAGGGCGTCCCTGCCGCCGTCGCCGAGCGCGACGGCCTCTTTGGCGACTACAGCCAGGCCGACCCCGGCGAAAAGCCGGACCCGAACAATGTGATCGAGCCCTAGTCCTAAAATTGTTAGCGGATGCGCTAACATATTTTCATGTCAGAAGATGCATTCAGCCCCAAGGCTGCGACGCCGGCCGCCTCGCTGGTCGGTGAAATACGCAATCGCAGTGGCTTCAGCCAGGCGGAGCTCGCTCGTCGCGCCGGCTTGCCGCGCTCTGTCGTCAATGCCTACGTGCGTGGTCATCGCGAGCCGGGCGCCGACACCCTGGCAAGGCTTGCGGCGGCGGGTGGCTTCGAGCTTGGGCTGACGGCACGCAAGTCCCCTGTCGATGTCGAGCGGGCCAGCCATATCCTGGTGCAGGTTCTCGAGCTCGCCGAGGCGCTTCCGTTTCGCTCGCGCCCGAAGCTGGGCTACCCGCGTTTGGCCGATCGCATCGGCCTAGAAGGAGGGAGCGGTGAGTGAGCTTGTCGACAAGCTCTTCGTCATCCACGACTCGCTGACCAAGGCTGGGATCGCTCACGCGTTTGGTGGCGCCGTCGCGCTTGCCTATTGCGTTGAGGAGCCGCGTGGAACCCGCGACCTCGATGTCAACATCTTCGTTGACGCTGCGGAGGCAGAGGCAGTCCTCGCTTCGCTGCCGCCTGGGGTCAAGGTGGGAAAAGAAGACATCGCCGTGGTCAAGCGCGACGGCCAGACTCGCTTGGACTGGGACGGCACGCCGATCGACGTTTTCCTCAACAACATCCCTCTGCACGATGCCGTGGCTGCGTCGGTTATCTGGGTTCGGCTCGAGGGCCGCGATGTCCCGATGCTCGACTGCGCGTCTCTCGCCATCTTCAAGGCCTTCTTCGACCGGACCAAAGATTGGGCCGACCTTGAGGCAATAGCCCTGGCGACGCCGGAGGACATCAAAGCGGCGGCGGCGACGATCGCCAAGCTCGTCGGCAAGGACGACCCAGCTGTCGCCCGACTTGAATCGCTGCCGATGGCAGCACTCAGCCGGCTGTGATCGCGACCGCGTGGTTGGCGACGATCGTGCCGTCGGGGTCCCACTGGCGCTTGATCTCGGCCAGACGGATGCAGGTCTCCGGCGGCAGGATCGCGTCGGCGTCGCAGGGGCGCTCGGCGAAGTTGAAGTAGCCACCGTCGGCTCTCCACGGGCCCATCGCCTCGTCGAAGCTGTCGAGGCGGTCTTTGACCGCGGCGCCAAGCTCGGGGGTCATCGGCATCCCGATGCCGAGCATGACGAAGCCGGCGTCGAGCTTGGAGAGGGCGCCGCCGCCCTCGGCGGGCCGGGCCAAGGCGCCGCCGAGCTGGCGCAGCTCGGCGAGCAGCAGCGGCGATCCGGCGTCGGGCCCGGCGAGGCTGACGAAGGCGTCGATCGCCTCGTCGGGCAGGTCGCGGATCGTCAGGTGGTGGCCGAGGCCGGGGACCGGTTGCTCGGGGTCCATGTGGATCCGGCTCAGCCCGGCGGCCGGGATCTGGCCGAAGGTGTCCATGATCGGCTCGCCGATCTCGCGCAGCGGCGCGATCAGCCGCTCGCCCTCCTCCTGGCTGCCGATGCAGGCGGCGTCGATCGTCAGCAGCGGCGTGTCGCGCAGCGGCTCGGGAACGTCGGGCAGCGGCGGCGGGCGCAGGAAGCGGACGACCGAGGTGACCTCGTCGGGCATGCTTGCCGCCCAGTCGCGGTAGCGACGGACGCCCTCGGCGCCGACGGCGGCGGGGAAGAGGAGGGCGCCGGCGTAGACCTCGGCGATCGGCAGGAGGTCGACGTGCAGAGCGCTGACGATCGCGTAGCCACCGCCACCGCCGCGCAGGGCCCAGAAGAGGTCGGCGTCGTTGTCGGCATCGACAGTTGCCGCCTCGCCTTCGGCGGTGACGAGCTCGATCGCCCTGACTCGGTTGCAGGCGAAGCCGTAGCGGCGGCTGAGCCAGCTCAGGCCGCCGCCGAGCGTGTAGCCGATGACGCCCACGTCCGGCGCCGATCCCGGCAAGGTGCAGAGGCCATGAGCCTGGGCGGCTTCACCGAGCTCGAGTGCCAGCACTCCTGCCTCGACCCGCGCGGTCTGGGCGTCCGGATCGATCTCGACGCCGCGCATCCGCTCGGTCTTGACCAGGACCGTTTCCTCCAGCGAGCCGAGGGCGGCGGCGCCGTGGCCGGTGCCCTGGCCGGCTACCCGTAGTCCGCGGCTGGCGGCGAAGCGGACGACGACGGCGATGTCGTCGCCGCTCTCGGCGAAGACGACCGCTTCGGGGTGCTGGTCGGCGGTCAGGTTCCAGGCGCTTCGGGCCTGATCCCAGTCAGAGTCGCTCGGGGTGGCGATCCGCCCGGTGACTGCCAGCTCACTGAAGTCGCTCATCGATTCCTCCTCGGGGTGTCAAGTCAGCGTCAAACGGTCCACGGCGCCACCGATCCCCACCAGCACTTCGCTCACCATATCCGGGGGGAAAAGGCCGTGGGCGGCGATTCCTGGATCGGCCGCGAGCCGGGCCGCGAGCACCGCCGGGTCGCCGATCTCGCCGCTGTAGTCGGCGATGACGCCGCCATCGGGGCTGCGGGGAACGTCGCGCACGGCGACTGCCTCGCCGAGGCAGGCGAGGGTCGAGCGCAGGCCGAAGGCGTACAGCTCCAGCGGCACCGGCGCGCTCAGCGCCTCGACCGGCTTGCTGGAGTCGCCGATTACGACGAAGCGATCGGCCGCGGCGGCGACGATCTTCTCGCGCAGGTGGGCGCCGCCGCCGCCCTTGATCAGCCAGCCGTCGGGGGTGACCTGGTCGGTGCCGTCGATCGCGATGTCGAGCCGCTCCAGCTCGCCGAACTCCTCGACCGCGATGCCAAGCTCGCGTGCCTGGTTCTCGGTGGCCACCGAGGTGGCGACGCAGCGGATCCCGCCGAGGCCGCGGCGAGCCAGCGCCGGCAGCAGGAACTCGACCGTCGACCCGGTTCCGAGCCCGACCGCCATCCCGTCTTCGACCAGCAGGGCTGCGGCCTCCGCGGCGGCTCGCTTCTCGGCGTCGGTGTCGCTCACGGCCGCCACTCTATCCGCGTGTCACGGCATCCGACCTGCATCAAATTCCCATCTGGCAGGTAGAGAATTTGATGCAGGTCGGGTGTCTATGCTCGCGGGTGGATGGATGCTCGGATCTGGCTCACAGGAAGCGACGGGGCGCCACGCTCGCTTGCGCTGCTTGCGGAGCGCACGATCGTCGGTCGCGCCCCCGACGCCGGTATCCGCATTGACGACGAGGCCGTTTCTTGGAACCACGTCGAGATCGAACGTCGCGGCGATGTCCTGATGGCGACCGACCTCGACAGCCGCAACGGCACCGCGCTGAACGGTGAGCCGCTCGACCGCCCGCGCCGGTTGCGCGACGGCGACACGCTGCTGGTCGGCGGCCACCGGCTCGAAATCTCCGACGGCAGTGGTCGCGCCGGCGCAACGGCGCCCGCAGCGCAGCCGTCGGTCTCCTTCAGCGAGGAGGAGCGGGCAACCGCCGCCGCCCTGGTCGCCCCCTATCGCTCCGAGGGCGCCTTCGCCGGCCGCCCCGCCACCCGAGCCGAGATCGCCGTGGAGCTGCACGTCAGCGAGCGCACCGCCCAGCGCCGCCTCGACGCCCTTGCGACCAAACTCGGCGTCGCCGGAGACGCGGGCCGCGACCGCCCGCGCCAGATAGCGGCCCGGGTAATAGAGCTGGGCCTCGACCGCAGCCGCTGACCCAGTTCCTTGGTGGCTCGGTGTGGGTCAGAGGTGGCCCGGACGGGGGCGCGGGTGTCCTAGGCGGGCACGGCGCCGGGGTTGAGCATCGGTGCAGCAATTTGCAACCTCTTCGAAAGGAACTCCGATGCAGAACCGAACGATCTTCGCCGCCCTACTTGCCGTTCTCGCGCTCGCCGTACCGGCGGCCTCCGCCTCTGCCGCACCCCAGGCCTTGGTCTTTTCCCGTGTGACGACCAGCGGGCACGGCGCCGATGCGGTCGAGCACGGCGGCCTCTACATCGCCCGGGGCGAACACGTCGACCAGCTCACCGACGACCTCGCCGACGCCGAACCGGCGTTTTCCCCGGACGGCGTCACGATCGCCTTCGTTCGCGACGGCGATCTCTTCTCGATGCGCCCCGACGGCACCGGAGAGCGTCAGATAACCAGCGGCGCCGAGGTCGATTCGCAGCCGCAGTTCTCCGCCGACGGCCGCACAATCGTCTTCGAGCGCAGGATCGGGACCGGGGCGCCGCGCGACCTCTATGCCGTCGGAGCCCGCGGCGGCGGGCTGCACGTCCTCGCCGCATCGCCGGCCGATGAGCACGAAGCCGCCCTCTCCCCGAACGGGAAGGTGCTCGCCTTCGTCCGCAGTGTCGCCGAGACCGGCGGCGGCAGCAGCGACGCGATCTTCTCGATCCGGCTTAACGGTGGCGGCCTCATCCGCCTCAGTCGCGGCGGCGATGATGCCTTCGCGCCCCACTACTTCGCCGGTGGGATCGTCTTCGATCGCGGCGAGAGCAGCGAGGGGCCGGCGGGCTTCTCCGACATCTACGCGATGGGGGCCGACGGCGCCAAGCCCCACAAGCTGGTCGGCGGCGCCAGCTCGGTCTACCTGCAGGACGTCTCCGCCGACGGCAAGACGATGCTGTTCACCCGCTACGAGAGCCTCTGCGAGAAGCCGATCGCGGGCGGTGCGCCGCACAAGATCGGCGCCCTCGAAGACGACGTCACGGCCTCCGCGAGGTTTTCCCCGGACGGGCGCAATGTCGCGGTCCGTGCCGAGACGGAGGCCGAGGACGCCGATTCAACGGGCGCGCAGAGGCTGTACGTGTTGAGTATCCGCGGTCGCATCGAACTGTCCGAGCCGGCGAGCATCGGAGCCGGCGAAAGCGAGACCGCCGGCGAGATCGGCTCCGGCTTCGCCTGGCAGCCGAACGCCCGCGCCGCCTACTAACCGCCTCCGTCCCCCATGCGGCGGTATAACCGCCGCATGGGGGACCTCACTATCGGCTCGACCCTCGCCGGTTATCGGATCGAGTCTCTGATCTCCAGGGGTGGGATGGGGGTCGTCTACAAAGCCACTCACCTCGGGCTGGAACGGCCGGTGGCGCTGAAGGTGATCGCCCGCAACCTCGCCGATCAGGAGGATTTCCGCGAGCGCTTCCTGCGCGAGTCGCGCCTCGCCGCCAGCCTCGACCATCCCTCGGTGGTCCCCGTCTTCGACTCCCGTGAGGAGGACGGCGAGCTGATCGTCGCCATGCGCCTGGTCGAGGGCGGCGACCTCAAGCAGCGCCTGAAGCGCGGTGGGCCGCTGCCTCCGGCCGAGGCTGTCGACCTGCTCGCCCAGGTCGCCGACGCGCTCGACGTCGCCCACGCCAAGGGGATCGTCCACCGCGACGTCAAGCCACACAACATCCTGCTCGAAGGCGATCGCGCCTACCTCTCCGACTTCGGCCTCGCCAAGGCGGTCGAGGAAAGTGGCGTTGCCAGCGGCGCCTCGATCGTCGGCACCGTCGAGTACATGGCGCCCGAGCAGTGGCGCGGGGGCAGGGTCGGCCCCGCGGCTGACATCTACGCGCTCGGCTGCGTCCTCTACGAGTCGCTGACCGGGATCGTCCCCTACGCCCGCCAGGACGCCGACACCGAGCCGGAGATGCCGGCCGGGCTCGACGAGGTGATCGAGCGCGCCGTCTCCAAGGCCCCGGCCGACCGCTACCCGAGCGCGGGCGCCCTGATCGAGGCAGCGCGCGAGCGCGAGGGGGCGACGCCGGCGGCGACGCGGGTCCTCTCCGCCGACGAGGAGCGACCGACCGCGCGGATCGCCGTCGCTCAGCCCCCGGCTTGGCGCAACTTCGCGAGCAGGCGGATGCAGTGGGCCGGCGCCGCGGTGGCGGTTGCCGCGGCCGCGGTGGTGGCGCTTGTCCTCCTCGGCGACGGCGGGGTCTCGGTTTCCGCCCCGATCCCGGTCGGCAAGGGCCCGCTGCGGGTCGCCACCGGCGACGGCGCGGTCTGGGTGACGAGCGAGACCGACGGGACGTTGACCCGGATCGACCCCGAAACGAGAGAAGTTGTCGGCTCGCCCCTGCGACTTGGCAAAGGGGTCTCGGGAGTCGCCGTCGGTGCCGGATCGGTCTGGGTCTCGAGCCCCCACGATGGCGAGGTGCTGCGGGTCGACCCGGACTCCAAGCGCGTGGTCGCCAGGGTCGCTGTAGGTGGCCGTCCGGGCCCGATCGCCTTCGGCGACGGCCGGGTCTGGGTCGCCGACGACGCCGGCTCCGGCATCACCGCGATCAACGCCTCCAGCGCGACGGTCTTCAGGCGTGGCATCGTGCCCCACGTGGCGCCGTTGCGGCTCGGGGTCGGGGCCGGTGGGCTCTGGGTCAGCAGCGCCACGACCGGCAACGTGCGCCGGATCGACCTCGGTGACGCCGTCGCCGATCCCTCGATCCTGGCCGGGCGCGGCCCGGCCGGCGTCACCGTCGGTCACGGCATGGTCTGGGTCGCCAACAGCCGCTCCGGGACCGTCTCCCGGGTCGACCCCTCGCTGCACTCGATCCTCGGCGAGCCGATCCCGGTCGGCGCCCGCCCGGGCGGGATAGACGCCGGGACCACGGCGGTCTGGGTCGCCAACGCCGGCGATGACACGGTCAGCGAGATCGACCTCGAAAGCGGCAAGGTGATCGGCAGCCCGATCGGCGTCGGCGATTCCCCGGGCGCGGTCGCCGTCGGCGAAGATGCGGTCTGGGTCGCCAACAACGGCGACGACACGATCACCCGCATCGAACCCTGATGCCGATGGGCCTTAAACGGGCCTATATCTCCCCTTTCAGGCCCGTCGGCCGCGAGTGACTAGGATCGACGGTGCGGATGGCCCAGGACATCGACCAGCTCTGCATCAACACGATCCGCACGCTGTCGATCGATGCGATCGAGAAGGCGAACTCCGGTCACCCGGGCACGCCGATGGCGCTGGCGCCGGTCGCCTACACGCTCTGGCAGCGCTTCCTGCGCTTCGACCCGGCCGATCCGATCTGGCCCAACCGCGACCGCTTCGTGCTCTCCGCCGGGCACGCTTCGATGCTGCTCTACTCGCTGCTGCACTTGGCCAAAGTCGCCGCCGTCGACTCCGACTACTAGAGCGCCGGCGAAGCGGCGGTCAGCCTCGACGACATCAAGAGCTTCCGCCAGCTGGGCTCGAAGGCGGCCGGGCATCCCGAGTACCACCTCACCTCCGGGGTCGAGACCACGACCGGGCCCCTTGGCCAGGGGATCGCGACCTCGGTCGGGATGGCGATCGCCGGCAAGTGGCAGCGCGCCCACTTCGGCGAGGAGATCTTCGACTGGGACGTCTACGCGATCGCCGGCGACGGCTGTCTGATGGAGGGCGTCTCCAGCGAAGCCGCCTCGCTGGCGGGCCACCAGCGCCTCGACAACCTCTGCTGGATCTACGACAACAACCACATCACGATCGACGGCCAGACCGAGATCGCCTACGAGGACGACGTCGCCGCCCGCTTCATGGGCTACGGCTGGAACGTGACCCGGGTCGGCGACGCCAACGACATCGAGCTGCTGACCCGCGCCTTCGAGGACTTCGTCCGCGAGGAGGAGCGCCCGACCCTGATCATCGTCGACAGCCACATCGGCTACGGCTCCCCGCACAAGCAGGACACCTCGGCCGCGCACGGCGAGCCGCTCGGCGCCGACGAGGTGCGGGAGACCAAGCGCGCCTACGACTGGCCCGAGGACGCCCAGTTCCTGATCCCCGACGGCGTCTACGAGCACTTCGCCGGCGGGGTGGGTGAGCGCGGCGCCCGCCTGCGCGAGGACTGGCGCCGCGACGTCGCCGACGCCGATCCTGCGGTCGCCACCCAGATCGAGCAGATGCAGCATCGTGAGCTGCCCGAGGGCTGGGACGCCGACATCCCCAGCTTTGAGGCCGACGAGAAAGGGGTCGCCACCCGCAAGGCGTCGCACCAGGTGCTGAACGCGATCGCCGCCAAGGTGCCGTGGCTCGTGAGCGGCTCCGCCGACCTCACC
>DATCBF010000142.1:0-2249 GCA_036512025.1 Solirubrobacterales bacterium | reverse complement strand
ACACCGAAGCCGGCTCCCTGCCTGGGATCTGGGCAATTCAGAACAGCGGTTACTTCAGCTCGACGGTGGCGCCGGCCTCCTCGAGCTCGGCCTTTAGTTTCTCGGCCTCGTCACGCTCGATGCCCTCCTTGATGGCTTTCGGCGCCTCGTCAACAAGCGCCTTCGCCTCTTTCAGGCCAAGACCGGTAGCCGTACGCACGACCTTGATGACCGGGACTTTCTGGCCACCGACCTCGGTCAGCATCACGTCGACTGTTGAAGCCTCCTCCTCGCCGCCACCCTCAGCGGGAGCACCAGCCGCTGCCGGAGCAGCCGCGGCGACAGCGGTCGCGGAGACGCCGAACTCCTCCTCGAGCGCTTTGATCCGCTCGGAGAGCTCCAGCACCGAGATGCTTTTCAGCTCCTCGATCCAATCGTCGGTTGAAATCTTGGTTGCCACTTGTGTCTACTCCTCTTTCTCTTTGTCAGTCTCTGAAGAATTGTCATCCGCCGGCTCCTCAGCTTCGCTGCCGGGGGCGGCGGCAGTTGCGCCATCGTCCTGGGAGCCCTCGTCCGCCGGCTCCGCGACTTCGTCGCTAGCGCCAACGGGCGTCTCCTTTGCAGCTTCTGCAGGCTTCTCCTCGGCCGGGGCCTCGCCGGAGACGAGGCCCTGCTCGGCGATCTGACCGAGCTGGAGTGCGAGGCCGGAGATCATCGAGCCGAGCCCTCGGACCAGGCCGGTCAGGGGGCTGGCGACGACGCCGGCGAACTGGCCGATCAGCACTTCGCGCGAGGGCAGGCGGGCGATCGATTTGAACCTGTCCTCGTCGAGGCTGAGGCTTTCCATGAAGCCGCCCTTGAAGGTGAGGACATCGTGCTCGCGGTTGAAGGTCGAAATCGTCTTCGCCGCAAGCGCGGTGTCGCCGCGGACAAAGGTCAGCGCGGTCGGGCCCTGGAGCAGATCGGCGAGGCGCTCCTCTCCCGCTTTGTCGGCGGCGAGTTTGGTCAGCCGGTTCTTGACGACGCGGAAACTGGCGTCGGCGTCGCGCAACTTGGAGCGCAACTCGGCGGCCTGGGGAACGCTGATGCCGCGGTAGTCAACGGCAAAGATCGCCTCGGAGCCCTCTATCTGGGCTGCGATCTCCGCGATTGTGGCTGACTTCTCGTCTCGGTTCATTAGCTACCTGCATCGGGCTTGCGGGCGTGGTGCCCCGCCGATGGTCTCGGGTGCGCAGCGGCGCAGTCTAGGCGGTCACCGGCTCCTCTGCGGCCTGGGGTGCGGCGGCGGGCTGATCGCGATCGCTGCTCTTGGTCGCATCGACGCGAATGCCGGGGCCCATCGTCGTCGCCAGCGTGCAGGAGACGACATAGCGCCCCTTTGCCGAGGACGGCTTGGCGCGGACGATCTCCTCGATCACCGCTGTGAAGTTGTCCAGAAGTTTCTGCTGGTCGAAGCTGGCCTTGCCGATCGCCATGTGGACGATCGCCTGGCGATCGGTGCGGTACTCGACCTTGCCGGCCTTGGACTCGGTGACCGCCTTCTCGACGTCATCGGTGACAGTGCCGACCTTGGGGTTCGGCATCTTGCCCTGGGGGCCGAGGACGCGGCCGAGCCTGCCAACCGTGGGCATCATGTCCGGGGTCGAGATTGCCACGTCGAAGCCGGTCCAGCCCTCCTCGACTTTCTTGGCGAGATCCCCGGCGCCGACGAAGTCCGCGCCGGCCGCCTCGGCGTCACGCGCCTGCTGGCCCTGGGCGAAGACCGCGATCGTCACGTCTTTGCCGAGCCCGTGCGGAAGGGCCAGGGTGCCGCGCAGCTGCTCCTCGGCGTGGCGGACGTTGACTCCGAGCAGCACATGAACCTCGACCGTCTCGTCGAATTTGGCGCTGGCCGTCTCTTTGACCAGAGCGATCGCCTCGGCCGGCGGATAGGGCCGGTCGCGATCGAATTTGCCGTACTGCTCGCGGTAGCGTTTGCCGTGGGCCATGGCTATTTGACGTCCACGCCCATCGAGCGGGCGGTGCCGGCGATGATCTTCGAGGCGGCGTCGAGGTCGTTTGCGTTGAGGTCGGGCATCTTGCGCTCGGCGATCTGGCGGATCTGGTCCGGCGTGATCGTGCCGACCTTGTTGACGTGGGGCTCGCCCGAGCCCTTCGAGATCCCGATCGCCTCCTTGATCAAGACCGCGGCGGGCGGGGTCTTGGTGATGAAGGTGAAGGAGCGGTCCTCATAGACCGTGATCACGACCGGGATCACCGTGCCCAGATCG
>DATCBF010000141.1:0-10810 GCA_036512025.1 Solirubrobacterales bacterium | reverse complement strand
GCTGGTCCAGCGAGTCAGTCAGGCGGCTGTCGACGTCGAGGGACAGCGGGTCGCGCAGATCGGGCCGGGGATGCTGGTCCTGCTCGGCGTCGCCACCGGGGATGTCGAGGAGGACGCCGACCGACTTGCGGACAAGGTCAGAGCGCTGCGCGTCTTTGACGACATCGAGGGGCGGATGAACGAGCCCCTGGGCGACCGCGAGGTTCTCTGCGTCAGTCAGTTCACCCTCTACGGCGATGCGCGCAAGGGCACCCGGCCCAGCTACACGCAGGCCGCGCGTCCCGAGGCGGCCGAGCCTTTGTACGACCGCTTCTGCGAAAGGCTCGGCGCGGCGAAGGGCGTGTTTGGAGCCTGCATGGGAGTGGCGCTGGTCAACGACGGCCCGGTCACCATGATGCTGGAGACTTGAAAGCGCGAGATGACCCCAGCCGAGCCTGATATCGCCCTGCGCTACGTGGACACGATCGAGGAGCTCGATGCCCTGGAGCCGCTCTGGAACGCGCTGCAGGCCCATCACTCCCAGATCACTCCCGTCCTCGGCGACGACACGCCCAAACGCGACGCCGGCGACGCCTGGCGGATGCGGCGGCGGAAGTACGAACGCTGGTTGCGGGATCCCGCAACCTTTTTCGTCGTCGCCGAGGTCGGCGGCGAGCCGGCCGGCTACGCCTTCGTCACGGTCGGGCCCGGCTATGCCTCCTGGGCGACCGGGGAGCGCATCGCCGAGCTGGAGACGCTCTCCGTCTTGCCGGATCGTCGCAGCGGCGGCATCGGCGCCGCCCTGGTGGACTCGGCCTGGAGCCGACTGGCACAGCTCGGCGTCGAGGAGATGGCGATCACGACGACCAAGACCAACGTCGACGCCCAGCGCTTCTACGAGCGCCAGGGCTTCGAGCAGGGCTTCGTCGTCTTTTACGGCAGGTCGCCGAACGCTCAGTAGGCTCCTGTGTCGAACGGCCGAGTGGGATCGGTGCGAACGAGGAGGAGGTTCCGATGCATGACTACGTGATCGTCGGCGCAGGCTCGGCCGGATGTGTTCTTGCCGCAAGGCTTTCCGAAGACCCGGACGTCAGCGTCCTCTTGCTCGAGGCCGGTCCGCCGGACGTCAACCAGAACATCCACGTCCCGCTCGGTTACCTGAAGCTTGCTCGCACCGAGGTCGACTGGGACTACGCGACGGCGCCTGAGCCCAATTGCGACAACCGCCGGATCTCGCTGCCGCGCGGCAAAGTGCTGGGCGGCTCCTCCTCCGTCAACGCGATGGTCTACATCCGCGGCAACCGGCGCGACTACGACGACTGGGGCGTTTCCGGCTGGGCCTGGGATGACCTCTTTCCCTACTTCCTCAAGGCCGAGGACAACGAGCGCGGGGCCTCCGAGTGGCACGGCGCCGACGGCCCCCAGCCGGTCTCCGACCAGCGCTCGGGCAACAAGATCACCCCCGCCTTCGTCGAGGCCGGAGTCGAAGCCGGGCTCGCCCGCAACGAGGACTTCAATGGCGCCGAGCAGGACGGGGTCGGCATGTACCAGCTGACCCAGCGGGGAGGGATGCGGGTCAGCGCCTCCGTCGCCTACCTGCACCCGGCGATGGAGCGTCCGAACCTGACCGTGATGCCGTACATGCACGTCAACCGGGTGCTCTTCGACGGCGCCCGCGCCAGCGGCGTCGAAGCGACCCAGCTCGGCCAGGCTCAGGAGCTGCGGGCCGAGCGCGAGGTGATCCTCTGCGGCGGCGCCTACAACTCACCGCAGCTGCTGATGCTGTCCGGCGTCGGCCCGGCCGAACACCTGACCATGCGCGAGGTCGAGGTCCTGCTCGACCAGCCGGCGGTCGGCGAGAACCTCAGCGACCACGCTGCCACCTACGGCGTCTGGACGACCCCGGAGCCAGAGAGCCTGCTGCTCGCCCTCGAGCCTGCCGCTCTGGAGGAGTTCACGGCATCCCAGACCGGGCCGTTCGCGTCCAACCTGGCCGAGTCCGGCGGCTTCGCCCGTGTCGAAACGGGCGCCCCGGCCCCCGACGTCCAGTTCCACGTCGCCCCGATCCACATCGTCGAAGAGGGCATGGGCGACCCCCAGGCGCACGGGGTCTGGGTCTCCCCCTGCCTGCTCACCCCGGAGAGCCGCGGCTCGGTTCGCCTCGGCTCCAACGACCCGACGGCGAAGCCGGTCGTCCGCAACAACTTCTACACGGGAGAGGCGGACATGCCGCGGGCGATCGAGTCGCTGCGGCTGATGCAGGAGATCTGCTCCCAGCCGTCGTTCAAGCCCTACTGCGCCGAGCCGTTCACGGCGCCCGACGGCGACTCAGAGGATGCGCTGCGGGCCCATGTCGCCCGCACCACCTACCCGATCTACCACCCGGTCGGCACCTGCGCGATCGGCTCGGTCGTCGACGAGGAGCTGCGCGTGCTCGGCCTCGAGGGAGTTCGCGTCGTCGACGCCTCGGTGATGCCCGTCGTCCCACGCGGCAACACCAACGCGCCGACGATCGCGATCGCCGAGCGCGCCGCCGACCTGATCAAGGGCGAGGCGCCGCTGCGGGCGCCGGCGAGCAACCGGGCGGCCGCCTGAACAGCGGGATCTAAGGCGAGAGCAGGCTCATCTTCCAACCGTCGCCATCGCGCTCGTAGAGGCGCCGTTCGTGGATGCGGTCGGGCGCTTCGCTCCAAAGCTCGACCAGGTCCGGGCGCACCCGCAGCGCGCCCCAGTCCTCGGGACACGGCGGCGCCGTCTCCTCAACCTGGGCCAGGTGGGAAAGCTGGTCGCGGAGCGGATCGAGGTCCTCGATCCGCTCACCCTGCCGGGAGACGACCGTCTGCAGCCGGTGCAAGACGTCGCGCTCGGCGAAGAGCTCCTCCGCCAGGCTCCGCTCCGCCGGGATTGCCTCGCCGGTGACGTGGATCTGACGACCGAGAGCGGCCCAGTGGAAGAGCAAGGCGACGTTGGGGTTGGCCTCGACCTCACGTGCCTTCCGCGTCCATAGCGCCGTGGTGAAGACAAGCGCGTCGTCCTCGAGCCGCTTCAGCGTCACGGTGCGCGCCGACGGTCGTCCGTCGCCGCCAACCGTGACGAACGCCACGGCGGCGGGGTGAGGCTGTTCTTTCTCGCGAGCCTCCTCGATCCACCGATCGAGCTCGCGAAGGGGGTTGATCGAGCTCATGGGGCGAAGCGTAGAGCGCCGCTCAGATCGGCCCGCGCGTCACGCGTTCCTGCTGTCCCAACTCTCGTTGTACGGCTTCATCCCGACCGCGCGGCCGATCGCCCATAGCGGCGGCAGAAAGAGGTTCTGCAGCCAAAGGGGCGGCGAGGTGACGCGGATGTCCTTGCGGAAGTGCCAGAAGGTGACGCCCAGCTGCAGCGGGCTCTTGGGAGCGCCGTTCTTCGTCGCCATCCCTTCGTTTTTGAACCCGGCGAACATCTCGTGCAGCTCCTTCGCCCGCAGCGCCGGCCGCAGCTCGACGGTGCCGCGCACCTCCTCGGCGCCAGAGTTCCACGCGGCATGACGGGAACCGGCAGGTATCACCACCGTGTCCCCCGGCCCGGCGACGACCTCCTTGCCGTCGCGGGTGAAATGCGCCTCGCCGGACTCGATCTCGAAACGCTCTTCCTGGTGCGGGTGAAGGTGCTCGGGAATCGAGCCGCCGGCGACGCTGCGCCAGCGATAACGGACCAGGTCTCCGCCACTCTCCTCGGCGGTGACCAGATATTCAATCCACTCCCCCGTGCCCGGATTGAAGAACGGCCTGTATGCACCCATTGGGTGTTATGTCGGCAGGACCGAAGCCAAACTTAAAGAGCCGAGGGCGCGCCGCCCGGAGCCGGCGTGCCCAGAGCGCGGTCGACATAGGGACCGAGCAGGGCGACCACCGACGCAGCCGTCGTCTCCGGGGAGCCGCCGGGAGCGGTCACGTAGCTGATCGCCAGGCGGACGAGTGATTCGGCGAGGAGCCGGATCTCGGCCTCGGGGGCGACCGGCCAACCCTCCTGGATGGCGACGGTGAGGCGAGCTGTGGCCCACTCGAGCACGGGGGTGCCCTGAGTGGTGACAAAGGGCAGCATGCCGCCGGTGCCGTCGTCGCTGAGGAGGACGTGGATCAGCGGGTCCTCTCCGGCGGTGCGCAAGAAAAGCTCCAGGGCGGCGGCGACGGCGGCGCGCGGATCGTCGTGGTGCTCGCGCACAGCCGCCTCGACGCCGTCGAGGAAGCGCTCGCCCTCGTGGATGACGAAGGCCTGGGCGAACTCGTCGCGGCTGCCGAACTCCTTGTAGAGGGTCTGGCGGCTGACGCCCGCGGCGCTCGCGATCTGGGACATGGTGATCTCCGACCAGGCGCGCTCCTGAAGCGCGTCGCGGGCGGCGCCGAAGAACGTTTCGCGCAGCAGGCGGCGCGCCGCTTCGGGATACGGGGTGCGGGGGCTCGCCATCGCCCCAATAGTCGCAGCGGGGACGGTCATTTCTCAGCGACCGGCTCGAAGTCGACCTTGTCGCGCACACCACAGTCCGGGCAGGCCCAGTCCTCGGGAACCTCGCTCCACGCCGTTCCCGCCGGGAAGCCCTCGCGCGGGTGCCCCGCCTCCTCGTCGTAGACGTACCCGCAACCGGGACAGCGCCAGCTGCTCACGACGCGGTACCGTAGCGGGCGAGCACCCGCTCGCGCCGGCGTGGCTGGATGTTGGCGCGGTTGAGATCGCCGTTGAAGTGCTCGACCAGGCGGGGGTCCATGATCCGCCGCCACAAGGGCGGGAACCAGGCGAGAACGATCATCCCGGCGTAGCCGGTCGGCAGCTGCGGAGCCTCTTCGACGTGGCGCAGGGCCTGGTAGCGCCGGGTCGGGTTGGCGTGGTGGTCGCTGTGGCGCTGCAGGTGGTAGAGCAGAACGTTGGAGGCGACGTTGTTGCTGTTCCAACTGTGCTCGGGGAGGCAGCGCTCGTAGCGCCCGTCCTCGCGCTTCTGTCGCAGCAACCCGTAGTGCTCGAGGTAGTTGACCACCTCCAGCAGTGAGAAGCCGAGCACCGCCTGCGCCAACAGGTAAGGCAGCACGACCGGGCCGAAGGCGATTGTCAGCACGGCGAAGAGGGCGACCGTCATCGCCCAGGCGCCGAGAACGTCGTTGCGCAGGGTCCAATGCGACTTGCCCACGCGGTCGAGGCGGGCGCACTCGATGCCCCAGGCCGAGCGCAGGCTGCCGAGCACCGTCCGCGGCAGGAAAGCCCAGAAGCTCTCCCCCAGCCGCGAGCTGGCTGGGTCCTCGGGGGTGGCGACGCGGACGTGGTGGCCGCGGTTGTGCTCGATGAAGAAATGGCCGTAGCCGGTCTGCGCCAGGGCGATCCGGCTCAGCCAGCGCTCCATGCTGGCGCGCTTGTGACCGAGCTCGTGGGCGGTGTTGATCGCGATGCCGCCAACGACCCCCATTGTCAGCGCCAGCCCGATGCTTCCGAAGACACCGAGGTCGCCACTCGACCACAGCCAACAGGCGAAGACGAGGCCGGCGTACTGGACGGGGATGAAGACGTAGGTGCACCAGCGGTAGTAGCGGTCCTGCTCCAGCCATTTGAGGACGCTGTCGGGAGGATTGCTGGCGTCCACCCCGACCACGATGTCGAGCAGCGGGAAGAAGACGAAGACCAGCAGCGGACCGAAGAACCAGAGGAAATCGAGCCCGGTGGCCGCGACCGAGGCGAAGGCGAGGAAGGGGGCGAAGGGGACGATCAGCCCCAGCAGCCAGGCATAGCGCTTGGGATCGCGCCAGGTGGCGGGATTGAGCTCGTAATCGACTGCGTGAGAGTGACTGTGAGTGGCAGCCTCCATACTCGCGTCCTCCTTGTCAAATAACCGGTTGCCGTCGTGTTGGTTGACAACCTAGCTGATTTTGTAAACCAACGCAACATTCAGACTCTGCCTGTCGACGACCTCAGGCGCTCCCGGTCGCTACCATGCCCCGCGTGTACACGATTCTCGGCGTCCTCCAGGTCATCATCTCGTTCGTCCTCATCTTCTTGATCCTGCTGCACTCGGGCAAAGATGCGGGGCTTTCGGGCGCCTTCGGAATCGGCGGCGGCGGCAGCTCCGTCGGCGGCGGCTCGATGGTCGAGCGCAATCTCGACCGGGCGACGGTCTTCTTCGCGGTGCTCTTCGTGCTCAACACCTTCGTCCTGCTGAAGATCTAGAAACCGCTGCCGGGCGCTACGGGACCGGCGCCTCTTCCCCACGCCGCTCCTCGATCCGATCGAGGATCGCCAGCGCCTCGTTGCGCAACTCGGCATCGAGCAGGGCAAAGTCCTCGTCGGAGAGCTTGCCGGAGGCGTGGTCGAGCTCGGCATCGCGAATCTCGCGGTACTTGGCTTCCTTGAGCGCGTCCGCCTCGGTGCGGACGGGGGCGCCACGGCGACGGGAGCGAGTCGGCCAGAGCGCAATCAGGGCGCCGGCCAGAGCGATCAGGCCGCCGATCCACATCCAGGTGACGAGCGGGTTGACGATCATCTTGAAGGTCGCCGGCGCGTCGTCGCTGAGATAGCCGTGGGCGATGCGCTTGGTGGTCGCCGTCTCGAGGGCCTCGATCTGGGCGAGCGCCGCCGGGCGCAGCTGCGGCTCGGCGGCGGCTCGGCGCATCATCGCCGCCAGCGCCAGGCACTGCGGCGGCGTCCCGGGCGCGCCGCTGACACAGGCTTTGAAGCCCGCATCGGCCGCCCGGACCCGACGCTGCACGGCGCTGATGTCCGGTTCCACGGCGCTCCAGAAGTCGCTGCGCAGCCCGGCCTTGAGGCCGATCCTGCTGTCGGCTTCACCTTCGAAGTAACTGCCGATCGAGCCACTCGACGGGGACCCGGTGGGACGAAAGTAGCGCCGGGTCGGGAAGAGCGCGAACTCGGAGTTGCCCTTTTCGACCTTGAGTTCGGAGCCGAGGGTGATCGCCTCGCTGTTGACCGACTCGGTCGGGCGGACGTAGGTGACCTTGCGCCCGTCGACCACGGTGCTTTCTCCCGGTCGCAGGGTCACCTGGCGGTTGGTCTGAAAGCTCGACGATGCGGCGATTCCGATCAGCACCACCGCGATTCCGATGTGGACGACGTAGCCGCCGTAGCGGCGACGGTTGCGCGAGGTGACGGCAACCAGCGCCGCCGGCAGCGAACCGCCGGATACCGAGCGCCGCGCCGCGGCTCCCTGCCAGAACTCCTGCCCGATGCCGGCAATCGAGAAAGCCGCCAGGGAAAAGAGCGCAAGTGCCCATGGCTTGTGGCCGACATCGCTGAAGAGGACCAGCGCCACCGCGGTCGCGATCGCGACGACTGTGGGCATCAGGAAGACCCGCTTGGCCGATGCCCAACTCACCCGTCGCCAGGCAAGCAGTGGCCCGACCCCGGTGAAGAAGACGAGGAGGATCGCCAGTGGGGTCGTGTAGTGGTCGAACCAGGGCGCCGCCAGCGAGGCCTTGTCGCCGGTGAACAGCTCGGCGATCAGAGGGAAGAAGGTGCCCCAGAAGATCACTGCGGTGAGCGCGACCAGCAGCAGGTTGTTGACGAGGAAGACCGACTCGCGCGAGACCAGCGAGTCGACCCGCTTCGGCGAGCGAAGGTCGTCGAGGCGCGAGATGATCAGCGCCGCCGAGCCGACCAGGACCACCGCTATCAGACCCAGAAGATAGGGGCCGACGGTGTTGTCGCCGAAGGCGTGGATCGACTGCAGGACCCCGGAGCGGACGAGGAAGGTGCCGAGCAGCGCCAGCGAGAAGGAGCCGACGATCAGGCAGGCGTTCCAGACTTTCAGCATCCCCCGTTTCTCCTGGACCATGATCGAGTGCAGGAAGGCGGTAGCGACCAGCCACGGCATCAGCGCCGCGTTCTCGACTGGATCCCAGGCCCAGTAGCCGCCCCAGCCCAGCTCGGTGTAGGACCAGCGCGCGCCGAGCAGCAGGCCGAAGCCGAGGAAGGCCCAGGCGACGAGGGCGAAGCGCCGCGTTGCCCGGATCCACTCGGCGTCGACACGGTGCGTTATCAGGGCGCCGATGGCGAAGGCAAAGGGGACCGTCAGCGCCACATAGCCCGAGTAGAGCATCGGCGGGTGGATCATCATGCTCGGGTGCTGGAGCAGAGGATTGAGCCCGATCCCGTCTGCAGGCACGGGGCTGATCGTCGAGAAAGGGTTGACGCCGCCGGCAAACAGCATCAGGCCGGTGAAGAAGGAGGCGATCCCGGCCATCACCGCGGTCGCGTAGGGGACCAGCTCGCGCAGCTTGTTGCGGGTTACGAAGAGCGCCACGCTGGAGGCGATCGAGAGCACCCAGGCCCAGAGCAGCAGCGAGCCTTCCTGGCTCGACCACATCGCGGCCAGCTTGTAGAAGGTCGGCGTCTCGATCGAGGAGTGCTGCTGGACGATGTTGAAGGAGAAATCGTTGCGGGCGAAGGCCAGCTCGATGATCAGCACGCAGGCCGTCAGCAGCGCGCAGAGCGCGTAGACGCAGCGGCGGGAGATATCGATCCAGCGGCGGTTGCCGTGGCGACCGACAAGAGCCGCGATCGCCGCGAAGACCGCGACGAGAAAAGCCAGCACCAAGACGGCGCTGCCGAGGCTAGCTGTCATTCGCGGTCGTGAACTTCGACGGGCACTTGGTGACCAGGGTGTCGCGTTCGCCGACGAAGGTGCCGTGCTCGACTTCGCCGGTGACGACGATCTCGCGCCCGCCGCGGAACGGGTCGGGGATGGTGCCGCTGTAGGTGACGGGAATGCTCTGGCCGCCGCCTTCGCGGTCGGCGACGCGGAAGAGGATGCCTTCGCCCCTGTGCCGGACCGAGCCGACCACCACTTTGCCGGTCAGGTCATAGCTCGTTCCCGGCGCGGCGGTGAGCAGCTGCGACGGCTCCTTGGCTTCGGTCGACGCCGTGAACGAGGTGTAGACCAGGGCCGCCGCGAGCAGCACCGCGACGCCGAGGGCGACCACCAGCCGAATCTGCCGCTTGCGCTCAGGATTCACGACGACGGGCATTATCGCAAGGCGCAAGCGCCGGGGGAAGAACAGGCGATCTGGCACAATCGGCCGCGATGGAGGGAGCAGGCGCCAGCGATCCGGTCCTGCTGATCACGGGAGCCAGCAGCGGCATCGGCGCGGCGACCGCCAGGGCGGCGGCGCCTGGGCGGCGACTCGTGCTCGCGGCCCGGCGACTTGAGCCGCTGGAGGAGCTCGTCACCGAGCTGGGCGGGCCCGACCGCGCCCTCGCCGTCCGCTGCGACGTGACCGAGTGGGACCAGGTGCAGGCGATGACCGCCGCCGCGATCGATGCCTTCGGGCGGGTCGACGCGGTCTTCGCGAACGCCGGCTTCGGCGCCTCGCGAGGCTTCCTCGAGGAGTCGGTCGAGCACTGGCGCTCGATGATCCTCACCAACGTCTACGGCGTCGCCCTGACGATCCGCGCCACCCTCCCTCACCTGCTCGAGCGTGGCGACGGCCACTTCATCGTCACCAGCTCGGTCGCCGGGCGGGTTGCGCTGCCGGGGTCCCTCTACTCCGCAACCAAGTGGGCGGCAACCGCGATCGGCGAGTCATTGCGAGCCGAGCTGCGCCAGATCCACCAGAACACCGAGATCCGCGTCACCCTGATCGAGCCCGGGATGACCGACACGCCCTTCTTCGACAACCGGCCCGGAGACTGGGCGCTGCGCGACGACGACATCGCCAAAGCCGTGATCTACGCGATGGAACAGCGTCCCGGCGTCGACGTCAACGAGATCCTGATCCGCCCGACCAGCCAGTCGATCTAGGGCCACATGTGGCGGAGTAGGAAGCGAGCTGCTTTCCAGTAGACGCGCAGGCCGAGGCGCACCGGGGTCGAGCGGGCGGGGCCGGCGATGAAGGGCGAGTCGAGGTCGGCGCTGAGCCAGGAGGCGAACTCGGCGGCGCTCACCGTCCGGGTTGCTTGCACCTGGCGGCGCTCCCTGAGCAGGCGAGGCAGCCAGCGCAGCACGTCGAGGCCGGCGGCGAGCTTCTGCCTCCCCCAGCCGCCCGCGATCGAGACCGGGATCAGCGCCAGCTCGGTCGCGATCAGCGCCGGCGCCACGAGGGCGAGCACGCTCGCCGGGTAGACGCGGATCAGGAAGGCCCAGCGGTTGCGCTCGAGCCAGCGCCACTTGAGCTCGCTGGCTCCGAACTCATAGTCGTGGTCCACAACCGCCGCCGGCTCGATCCCGATCGCGCCGCCGCGCAGGCGCAGGCGCAGGGAGAGGTCGACATCCTCGTGGTAGAGAAAGAACGGCTCCGGGAAGCCGCCCACCCGCTCCCATTCCTGACGCGGGATCGCCAGGCAGGCGCCGGAGAGGGCCGTCACCTCGCCGGCTGGTGGCGCCGTCGAAATTGGGTCACCGTGACCGCCGGCCCAGACGATCCCGGTGAAGTGGACGGGGTTGCCCGAGGAGTTGATCGTGGTCGCGCCCTCGGCCGCCACCAACGCCTGCCAGGCGACCCAGCCGCGACCGTCTGTCCAGGGCCGGCGGATCGCCTCGCCGAAGCCCGGCTGCGGCGCCGCGTCGGGGTTGAGAATGACCAGCAACTCGCCCCGGGCCTCGGCCACGCCCGCGTTACAGCCCGCGGCAAACCCCGCATTGCGGCCGGTCTGCACCAGTCGCGCCGCGGGCGCCAGCGAGGCGACCGCCTCGGCAGTCCCGTCGCCGGAGGCGTTGTCGACGACGATCAGCTCGTCTTCGTCGGAGAGCTCCCCCAGCACCGCCGGCAGGGTGCGAAGAAGCTGGTTGCGACTGTTCCAGGCGACGATGACTACGGAGATCGAGGGAGGCATCGCCCGGGAGGCTAACCTCCCGGGC
>DATCBF010000140.1:0-2533 GCA_036512025.1 Solirubrobacterales bacterium | reverse complement strand
GCGCCGCGCCCGCGCCGCCGAGAGCGCCCCGAGCGCAGCGAGCGGAGCAAGCCCAGCGAACGGGATGCGGCGGCGCCGGTGGCCGACAGCGATGTCGACGACGACGGCGACTCCGAAAGCGAGAACAAGGCGGCAGACGGCAACACCAAGCTCTTCGTCAACCGCGGCAAGCGCAGCGGCATCGAGGAGGATGACCTGCGCTGGGCGTTGCGCGAGGGCGCGGTCGTCCCCGACGACGATGTCGCCTCCGTCCGCGTCCTCGAGCGCTTCTCATTCGTCGAGCTGAGGGCTGATCAGGCCGAGCGCGCGGTCGAGTTCCTCGACGGCACCAAGCTCAAAGGCAAAGAGATCCGCTTGGAGATCGCCAAGAAGTAGGGGGCGGTCGGGGGCATCCCCTCCCCTGACAAAACGCCGCCCAGATGGGGGCGGCGTTTTTGAGTATCCGTCAGTTGAGGGGATGCCGCTGAGCGCTGAAGAGCTCGAGCCCGCCGGCTGGACGATCAACCTGGCGGCTTGGGAGTGGGGTTTGGGTGCGTCCTCGAATGACACTCAAGAGTCGCCGCAGGCGACTCGTCAGGCGAGGGGGCACTCAAACCCCACCTACGACGCGGTTAATTCGGCGATGCTGCCGAGCAGCAGGTCGAAATCGATCGGCTTGGTCAGGTAGCCGCCGATCTCGAGGTCGGTGGGCGCGTTGGCGTCGCTCTCGCCCTGGTGAGCGCTGACGATCAGCGCCGGGGTGTCCACTCCCTCCGCTCGCAGCTCGCGCAGGGCGTCGATGCCGGATTTGCGCGGCATCATCGCGTCGAGTAGGAGGACGTCGGGAGTCTGCTCAGGCGTCTTGGCGTGCAGAGCGTCCACCACCTCCTGGCCGTCGGCGGCTGTCTCGACCTCATAGCCGGCCATCTCCAGCCTGGTCCGCAGTAGCAGCAGGATTGTCTCCGAGTCGTCGGCGACCAGCACTCGGGTCACGGGGCCGCCGCCTTCTCTGGCTCCGCGGCCACGACCGGGAGGCGAATGCTGAAGGTCGAGCCTTCTCCCGGCCTGGAGTCGGCGGCGATCGTGCCGCCGTGCAGCTCGACCAGGGATTTCGAGATCGCCAGGCCGAGCCCGGTGCCGCCGACGCGCTGGGTCAGCCCGGCGTCGCCGCGGGTGAAGCGATCGAAGATGTGCTCTAGCTGGTCTGCAGGCATACCCGGGCCGTCGTCGGTCACGGCGATCTCCACTTCAGTGCCATCGAGTACCGCAGTCACCTCGATGGAGGCTCGTTCGGGACAGTACTCGTGCGCGTTGGTCAGGAGGTTCACGAGCACCTGCCGGATCCGGTCCGGATCCACATCCACCGCGGGCAGGCCGGTCTCGATCGATTCGCTCAAGGTCTGCCGCGAGGACTCGGTCTGGCCCCGCATCGTTTTCACCGCATCGCCGATAAGCGCCCCGACCTCGGTCAGCGCCGGCTTGATCGCCAGCCGGCCGGCGTCGCTGCGGGCGAGGTCGAGCAGGTCGTTGAGGAGCCTGACCAGGTGGCGGGTGTTGTCGAGGATGATCTCGACCGTGTCGGCCTGCTTCGGGCTGAGCTGCTCGCGCTCGATCATCAGCAGCTCCGCGAAGCCCTGGACCGAGGTCAGCGGGCTGCGTAGCTCGTGCGATGCGGTGAGGACGAACTCGTCCTTCATCCGGTCGAGCTGATCGCGCTCACCGGCCCGGCGCTGAAGCTCGTCGGCCATCTCGTTGAAGGCCGAGCCGAGCACCGCGGTCTCGGATAGGCCACCCACCTTCACCCTTGCCGCCAGGTCGCCGCCCGCAAGCCGGCCGGAGGCATCGACCAGCTCCTCCAGAGGACGACGCATCGAGGCGATCAGGCCGCTGAAGAGCAGGGCGGCCCCGGTCAGTCCGGCGATCAGCCCCGCCCCGACCAACAGCGCTGTGTCGCGGGTCTCACCGGAGATGTCGTCGCTCAGCGACTGGCGGCGTTCGTGCTGGCCGACGATCGTCGCTCGCGCCGCCGCCGGGTGGTCTCCGTTCGCCAGACGACCGCGTGCCGCGATCTCGAGCTGGTAAGAGCGGGCTGTCGCGTTCTCGAAGTCCTGGCGCTGCTGCAGGAAGCGCCCGACGCCGATCACGGCGAGCCCGGTCAGCACCGCGAAGGCGATCGCGAAGCCGATCGTCAGCCGGTTGGCAAGCGATGGGTTCAAACGACGACCTCGTCGGGCATATGCTTGCGCGGCGATGGGCGACGAGGCTACAGGCATGAACCCCGGGACCGCCGAGGCTCCTGAGGGCATCGACCGGGCGGGCATCGAAGGCTGGTTCGCCGAGCAGGCGCCGGAGGCGGCGCTGCCGCTGTCCTTCAACCGCATCTCCGGCGGCCACTCGAACCTGACCTACGGCGTCAGCGATGCGGAGGGCAGGCGCTGGGCGCTGCGCCGCCCACCGCTGGGCAAACGGCTCGGCTCCGCCCACGACATGGCCCGCGAGCACAAGGTGGTCTCGGCCCTGGGGCCGACCGCGGTGCCGGTGGCGCCGGTCCTCG
>DATCBF010000139.1:0-5219 GCA_036512025.1 Solirubrobacterales bacterium | reverse complement strand
AGCAAGGGCGACGTCTTGGCGCGGATCGACTCCAGCTCGGCGCGAGCCTCGCTCGCCTCCGCCGAGGCTCAACTCTCCGAAGCCGAGGAAACGCTGGAAGCGGCCGAGGAAAGCGAGGAAGTCTCGGCCGTCTACGAAGGCGGCGCTAAGACGGTCCTCGCCAGCTATGCACCGAGTGCCACCGCTGCGGAAGGGATGGAAACAACGGAAGGGGCCACCGAACCCACGCCATCGGAAGGCAAGGGCGGCACCGAAGGGGGATCGGGCGCCGGCACGACCAAGCCCTCCCAGTCGGAAGGAGGAAAGGGTCAGTCGAACCAGGGGTCGGGCGCCAAGGGCGAACAGGAGCCGCCGAACACGGAACCCGAAAGCGGCGCGCCCGAAGAAGCGCCGAGCGCGGCAGCGAGCGAACCGAGCGGCGAAGTGGCGCCGAGCGAAACGGAATCCAACTCTCCGAGCGGCGGCGCGACCGTCAGCGTCGCCACCGCAGAAGCGAAGCTGCGCCAGGCGCACCTCAGCGTCAAGAGCGCCCGACAGGAAGTCCGCGAAACCGCGCTGCGGGCACCGATCTCCGGCACGATCGCCTCCGTTTCGGGCTCGGTGGGAGAAACCGTCAGCGGAGAAGCCTCAGCGGCGACGGGCGCTTCGAGCAGCGAATCGAGCGGCGGAGGCATAGGCGGCCTCGGAGCCGTTGGCGCCAGCTCGTCGGACAACTCCAGCGAATCGGGCTCCTCGTCGGCCTTCATCGTCCTCAGCCAGTTGGGCCGGCTGAAGATGGAAGTCTCATTTAGCGAGTCCGACATCGGCAAGGTCAAGGTCGGTCAGCCGGCGACCGTCTCGGTCAGCTCGATGGAAGGCACCGAACTCGCCGGCCGGGTGACCAAGGTCGACGTCTTGCCGAGCGAAGGCTCCAGCAGCGGCGTCGTCGAATACCCGGCGACGATCACCCTCACGCAGAGCGCCAAGGGCGTGCGCGCCGGGATGTCTGCGAGCGCCGAAGTCGTCGTCGAACAGGTGGGTAACGCGCTCGCCGTCACCAGCGAAGCGATTACTTCCGGCCCGGGCGGCGGCAGCGTGACCGTGCTCGAAGACAGCAAGGAAGCCCAGCGCAGCGTCACGACCGGGCTCAAAGGCGACGAAACGACGCAGGTCCTTAGCGGCCTCAAGGCGGGGGAGACGGTGGTGCTGCCCGAAATCACGGCCGCCGGGGGCGAAGGGGCACCGAGCGGCGTGGGCGAAGGGAGCGGCGGCTTCCCCGCCGGGGGCAGCCTTCCGAGCTTCAGTGGTGGCGGGCCACCGAGTGGCTTTCCGGGGGCGCCCTGATGGACACCCGTAGCCATCCCGTCATCCGCGTAGAGGGAATGACCCGCACCTACGCGATCGGCCAGATGCGCGTCCATGCGCTGCGCGGCGTCTCGCTGCGGATCGAGCGCGGTGAGTACGTCGCGATCATGGGGCCGTCGGGCAGCGGCAAGTCGACGCTGATGAACATGCTCGGCTGCCTCGACGCCCCCACCGAGGGCCGCTACCTGCTCGACGGCGCCGATGTCCGCAGCCACACGGAGGACGAGCTCTCCGACCTGCGCAACCGCAAGATCGGCTTCGTCTTCCAGGGCTTCAATCTGGTCGCGCGGATCAGCGCACTCGCCAACGTCGAGTTGCCGCTCGCCTACGTCGGGCTGGCGCGCCGCGAGAGGCGGTGGCGCGCCGAGACCGCGCTTGAGGCCGTCGGTATGGGCGACCGGGGGCGCCACAGCTCCTCCGAGCTGTCGGGCGGCCAGCAGCAGCGGGTCGCGATCGCGCGGGCGATCGTCACCAACCCGGCGCTGATCCTCGCCGACGAGCCGACCGGCAACCTCGACTCGCACTCCACTGGGGAGGTGCTCGGGATCTTCGAGGACCTCAACCACAGCGGTCGCACGGTGGTGATGATCACTCACGAGGACGAAGTCGCTGCCCGTGCCGAGCGCTTGATCCGGCTCGCCGACGGGCGTGTCATCTCCGACCTGCCGATGGCCGAGGACGGAGCCGCCCGACACGCGCCCGCGCGAGCGGGGAGCGCCTGATGGGCGCCGAGACGATCCGCACCGCCTGGGTCGGCCTGATGTCGCACCGGATGCGCACGGCGCTGACGGTGCTGGGGGTCACGATCGGCATCGCCTCGGTGATCGTCCTGATCGCGGTCGGCAAGGGCTCTTCCAACGCCGTGCAGGAAAGCATCGACGCGCTCGGTTCCAACACCCTGACGGTGCTGGCCACGCCCGGCGCCACCACCGCAGGCGCGGCGACGGTCTCGGTAACGCTGAGCCAGGAAGACGTCGAAGCGCTCGAAGATCAGAACAAGGCGCCGGCGCTCAAGAGCGTCTCGCCCGTCCTCAGCGCCAGCGGCACCGAACTGGTCTACGAATCCTCCAGCTACGAACCGGGCGAATTCGTCGGCACCACGCCCGCCTATGCCGAAGCCCACAACTACCAGGTCGAATCGGGCTCCTTCTTCACCGCGGCGCAGGTGAAGGAAAGGGCGCGGGTGGCGGTGATCGGGCCGGAAGTCGCCTCCGAACTCTTCCCCGGCCAGAGCGCCGTCGGCAAGACCATCCAGGCCAACGGCAAGAGCTTCGAAGTGATCGGCGTGACCAAGGCCAAGGGCTCGAGCGGCACCCAGAGTCAGGACGACGTGGTGATGACCCCGATCAGCGCCGTCGAAGACACCCTCGCCGGCTACGGCGAAATCAATTCGATCACCGTGCAGGCGGTGAGCAAGGAGGCGATCGGCGAAGCCGAAGCGCAGGCCACCTCGATCCTCGACGAACGCCACGGCGTCAGCGAAGGGATCACGGTGATCAACCAGGGCTCGATCATTGAAGCCTCCAGCTCCAGCGAAGGTGTCTTTACGACCCTGCTCGCCTGGGTGGCGGCGATCTCGCTGCTGGTCGGCGGGATCGGCGTGATGAACATCATGCTCGTCAGCGTCACCGAGCGCACCCGCGAGATCGGCATCCGCAAGGCGATCGGCGCCAGGCGCAGCGACATCCTCGCCCAGTTCCTCACCGAGGCGCTGCTGGTCTCGGCGATGGGTGGCGTGCTGGGGATAGTCGTCGGCTTCCTCGGCAGCCAGTTCAAGATCGCAGGCGTGCAGCCGGCGGTGGCGCCCTACTCGATCGCCCTGGCCGCCGCCGCCTCGCTCGGCTCCGGCCTCTTCTTCGGCACCTATCCGGCGGCGCGGGCTGCGCGCCTGCGGCCAATCGAGGCGCTGCGCTTTGAGTGAGCGCACCGACAACACCGACCTGGAGGACGAGATGACGCGGACCACCGAGCTGCAGATCGACGAGCGCGATGGCGATCGCTTCGTCGGCGCCGATCCCACCGAGGAGTTGGAGGCGCTGCCACCGCGCCCCCGCAACCGCCTGTTTGCCCCTTTGCCACTCGCCTTGATCGTCGTCCTGATCGCCGCCTGCGGCTTCCTCGGCGGCGTGCTGGTGCAGAAGGGAAGCGAAGGAGGCGGCTCCGCCGCCGGCCTACCCGGTGGCCTCCCCTCCTTTCTCAATAAAGAAGGCGGAAAAGGATCGGGCTCCGAAGGGTCCGGTGGCCTCCCGGCCGGCTTCTCCGGCGGCAACTCAAGCGCGGCTGTGTCGGGGACCGTCTCCAGCGTCAGCGGCCGCACGATCTACGTCAAGGACTCCGAAGGAAGCACCGTCGCCGTGCGGGTCGAAGACGGATCGAAGGTCAGCCGCGACTCCAATGTCGGCGTGAAGAAGATTCACCCTGGCGACAGCGTCGTCGTGCAGGGGGCAAAGCACGGCTCGACGGTGAAGGCCAGCTCGATCGCCGCCACCGAATCCGGAGTTGAAACGAGCGCCGCGGCAGGACTGCCGGTGCCCGGCGGCAGTGAAAGCGGTGGGGAAGGCAGCGGCTCGGTCGAACTCTTCGGCGAATGAGCCGGGAGCCCAACCCAAACGACTCCGAAAGGGAGGAACGATGAAGACGAAATACCGAGGTATCAGACCCGGGCGAGTGAACATGCTCGGGTTGATGGGTGTCCTGGCGGTCCTCGCCACGGTGCTCCTCGCCGGCTGCGGTAGCTCCGGGGGCAGCGAATCGAGCAGCGAAGAAACCACCGCAAGCTCCGAACAGGCCGGCGCGCCGGGTGGCTTCGCCGGGATCAGCGAAGAAACCCGTTCCTGCCTGAAGGAAAAGGGAGTCGAACTGCCCGAACCGGGCCAGGGCGGCCCCCCTGCCGGTGGTCCGCCTGAAGGAGGGCCGCCCGCGGGGGGACCGCCCCAGGGCTTCGGCAAAAGTGGGGCGAAGATGAAAAAGGCATTCGAAGAATGCGGCGTGGAACTGCCTCAAGGCAAACCGGAAGGTGCGGCGCTGAACTCCGGCTCCTTCCGCAAGTCGATCAAGGAATACGTCGCCTGTATGGGCGAAAACGGCGTGGAATTGCCGGAACCGAACCTCTCCGGTGAAGGGCCCGTGTTCAAGGAATCCGAAGTCGACCGCGAAGACCCGAAGTTCAAAGCGGCAAACGAAAAGTGCCAGTCGCGGCTCGGGGGGCCAGGCGGGCCACCGGAAGAAGGCTGAAAGCTGTGGCCGGCGGCGCGTTGTGCCACGGCCTCGGCGATACGGGGCGAGGACTTGTACGTCGAGAAGAGAACGCGCCGACCATCACCGGCGAGGAAGCTGGCGATCTCGGCCGGGTTCGGTCGTGACCGGGCCTCCCAGCTCATTAACCGGAAGATCGGCGGCCTCAAGTTCGCAGTCCGAGCCTCCTCGGTCTGAGCCGACCTTGAGCGCCTTGAAGCTCGTACGAGCTTCCGACGCCCAGACCTGTGCGGTCTGACGTAGTAGGGCGAGAGTGGGGAGAAGCACAACACGCGCGAGCATTCGAGGCGTTCGGCGAGCCAGAGCGACGTGAGCGTCTTTCCGGTGCCGCATGGCATGATCAGCTGGCCTCGATCAGCGGCCTCGACGCGATGGGCCGGTGCCCTGTAGTGGAGGTTGGCTTTGCTTTCGGGTGACGACGCAATTCGCCCCTCCGAATCGCACAGTTGTTTCTCGGGGGGAACCCTGAAAGTCTCCGGTTAGAGAATCTTTGCCAGAGCCGACCAAAGCCCCGCCGGAGTCGGCCGCCTATGACCTCGCGGGCATTCCCCTGGCCCCTCGCACCCGGCACCTCCTGGCACTCGAGTTCGGCGACCGCAAGGACTTCGACGACCCCCGCC
>DATCBF010000138.1:0-3726 GCA_036512025.1 Solirubrobacterales bacterium | reverse complement strand
AGGCTTGGGGTTGCGCAAGGCCTGGGCGGCGACCATCGACTACACGCCTGACCACCAACCGATCCTCGGACCGGCGTTGACTCGGGACGGCGACCGGATCGAGGGGGTGACGATTGCCTCCGCCGGCGGCCACGGAATGATGTGGGGTCCTGCGGTCGCGAAGATCTCGGCCGATCTCGCGCTCGAGGGTCGCACCGAAGTAGCCGACGTCGACGATCTCGGCCTCGACCGTTTCGACGAGCAGGGCCGCAGCCGCCTGGCCACTGACCCGATCGCCCTCCCTTTTCCCTCCGCCGTTGCGAAGGAAATTTCGCCGGCCAATGCCGGGCCAACCTCATTTGGAGGCAGTAACCGACGATGAGCACATCGGTGCAGGACATGACCGAGCGCGCCGCCACTCTGATCGAAAAGGAAGAGGCGAAGTTTCGAGCCGCGCGGCGCCGTTCCGACCAGATGTGGAACGAGGCCAAGGAGTTCATTTCGAAGGGGGTGCCTTCGTCTTTCCAGGACGCGCCTCCCCAGCCGATCTTCATCGAGCGCGGCCAAGGCAGCCGCGTGTGGGATGTGGACGGCAATGAGTACGTCGACTTCCACAACGGCTTCGGAGTCATGGTGGTTGGCCACGCTCACCCATTGATAGTCGAGGCGATCTCGGAACGCGCGCGGCTTGGCACCCACTTCGCCCAGCCTGGCGAGGACGTGGTTGTGGTCGCGAGGGAGCTGGCCCGCCGGTTCAAGCAGCCGCAATGGCGGTTCACCAACAGCGGGACCGAGTCCACGTTGGATGCCGTCCGCCTCGCCCGCGGTTTTACCGGGCGCGACCACATCGTCAAGATCGAGGCGACCTATCACGGCCACCACGACTCGCTCATGGTTTCGGTAGAGCCGAAGCCCGACCTCATGGGGCCGGCCGACAACCCAGCCTCGGTTCCTTACTCAGAGGGAATCCCGAAAGCGATGAGCGACCTCACCCTGGTGGTCGCGTTCAACGACGCGGACCAGCTCGAGCGCGTCTTCGGGCGACATCCGGGAAAGATCGCCGCCGTGATCGTGGAGCCCGTGATGATGAACCTCGGCATCGTGATGCCTGACGACGGTTACCTGGCGAAGGTGAAGGAGATCGCCCACAGGCACGGCGCCCTCTTGATATTCGACGAGGTCAAGACAGGATGCACGATCGCCCCAGGCGGCGCGACCGAGCGGCTTGGCGTGACTCCAGACCTCATCGCCCTGGCCAAGGCGATCGGTGGCGGCGTGCCATGCGGAGCGGTCGGCGGCCGTGCCGACGTGATGGCCATGATCGATGAGGATCGCGTGGCGCAGTTCGGGACCTTCAACGGCAACCCGCTGACGATGGCGGCATCGCGGGCAACGCTGACCGAGATCTTGACCCCGGCCGCCTATGCGCATTTCGATGCGCTGGGCGAGGTGCTCGCCGGTGGACTACGCAACGTGATTGCTGAGCACGATCTTCCGTTCCACGTCATGGCTCTCGGCGCCAGAGGTGGCGTCACGTATAGAAAGGAGAGGGTTCGCAACTACCGCGACTACCTGACCATCGACAAGACGTGGGCCTACGTGTCGTGGCTGTATCAGTGCAACCGCGGGGTGTTGATGGCTCCGTTCGCCGAAGAGAACTGGACGCTCTCCGTCCAGCACTCGGAGGAGGATGTCCAGCGCTACGTCGACAACTTCGCCGAGCTAGCCCGCGACCTGACTCATTAGGCCGCGCGAGATGTCCGTCGCCAGACCGCCGGCGCGCGATCTCAAACCGTTGTTCGATCCGCGCTCGCTCGCGATCCTCGGCGCGTCGGCGACGCCGACCAAGTGGGGCTACTGGCTCGCGCGCAGCGCCCTGAAGGGCGTGACCAGGCGCAGCGTCTACCTGGTGAATCGCGGTGGCAAGGACATCCTCGGCCAGCGGACCTATCCGTCGCTCGCCGATGTGCCGCAGCCTGTCGACCTGGTGGTCATCAGCATCGGCGCGGCCGGTTTCGAGCAGGCGGTCGATGACGCACTGGCGGCAGGAGCGCGGGCCATCGTGGCGATCACCGCAGGGCTGGGCGAAACGGGGCGCGACGGCCGTGCCATCGAGCGCGCGGTGACCGAGAAAGTGCGCGCTGCTGGCGCTCTGCTCGTGGGGCCGAACTGCCTGGGCATCGCAGACACGGTCAGCAAGCTCGACCTCGCGTCGAGCGAGTTCGGCCCCGGGTCGATTGGCCTGATCTCCCAGAGCGGCAACCTCGGGATCGAGCTTGCGCTGATCGCCACCGAGGCCGGCGTCGGATTCTCGCGCTTCGTCTCCGTCGGCAACCAGGCAGACCTCGACGTGACGGAGCTCATCCAGTCGTATACGTCACACGATCCAACCCGCGTGATCGCCGTTTACGCCGAGGACTTTCATGACGGGAGGGACCTCGCCGAGGCGGCGATGCGCGCGCAGGAGGCGGGCAAGCCGGTGATTCTGCTTACCGTCGGTTCATCAAAGGCGGGCGCGCGGGCAGCCCGATCGCATACCGGTGCAATGGTCAGCGCTTCCGTCGCCGTTGATGCGGCGTGCCGCGCGAGCGGAATGCTTCGAGTGAGCTCCCCTCGCGAAATGATCGAGCTGGCGCAGGGCTTGCTGATGCCCCATCCGCCCCGCGGTCGCCGCATCGGGATCGTCGGTGACGGCGGCGGCCACGTCGCCCTCGCCGCCGACATGGTGATCCAGAGCGGGATGGCGCTGCCTCTCCTCAGCGACGAAATTGCGGCGCAGATCGGCGCCACGCTGCCGGAGCGCGCGGCGACCCGCAACCCGGTCGACCTCGCCGGCGGCGGGGAGGAGGACTTCCGCAACTTCGAGCGAACGGTGCGCACCCTGGCGGCCTCGGGCGAGGTGGACGCGGTCCTGCTCACGGGCTATTTTGGCGGGTACAGCCAGGAGTCCCTCGACTTTGCCAGGCGGGAAACCCAGGTGGCGGTGGGGATGGCGAACGCCGTCGAAGAGATTGGGCGTCCTCTGGTTGCCCAGACCATGTATCCGGCCTCCCCTTCGATTCGAGCTCTGCGCTCCAGGCACGTCCCGGTATACGCGGACATCCAGTCCGCCGTTCACGTACTCGCTCGGCTTATCGAGCACTCAGAACAGACCCCATGGGGGGTGCCGGCCATGCCGCAATCAAACGCGGAGCCGCATGCGCCCGATGGCTACTTCGAAGCCCGCAACCTGATGGCGACCGCGGGTATCGCCTTCGTCAAGGCCTCGCAGGTGGTGACCCTCGCCGAGGCCAAGGCCCGCGCGAAAGAAATCGGCTATCCGGTGGTTCTCAAGGCTCTAGGTACGTCGCGAAAGTCGGAGAAGGGGGGTGTCAAGCTCGGGATCCAGGGCGAGGCGGATCTCAAGGCTGCCTTCATCGAGATGAAAGCCACTCTCAAGCCGCCGGCCTTTTCCGTTGAGCTGATGGCTGGAGCTACGGATGGCGTCGAGCTGATCATCGGCGTCCGCCGTGACCCCAGCTTCGGCCCCGTCGTGGTCGTGGGCATGGGTGGTGTGTACGCCGAGGTCCTGCAGGACGTCGCAGTCGCGCTTGCGCCCATCACCCAGAAAGCTGCGGAGGAGCTGATCGGCTCACTGAGGGGCGCGCCGCTGCTGCTCGGGGCGCGCGGGCGCCATGCGCTGGACGTCGCGGCGGCGGCGCGGGCGGCCGTGGCGCTGTCGACGCTCGGCTCCGAGCGGACAGACTT
>DATCBF010000137.1:0-5642 GCA_036512025.1 Solirubrobacterales bacterium | reverse complement strand
CCCCCACGCGGCGTTGCTGCGTCACGCTTTCGCGCATTGCGCAAGATTCCCCACTGCTGCCTCCCGTAGGAGTCTGGGCCGTGTCTCAGTCCCAGTGTGGCTGATCGTCCTCTCAGACCAGCTACCCATCGTTGCCTTGGTAGGCCGTAACCCCACCAACAAGCTAATGGGCCGCGAGCCCCTCCCAATGCGGAGGCCGAAGCTTCCTTTAGTACACAAACTTATGATTGTGCACCACATCCGGTATTAGCCCGAGTTTCCTCGGGTTGTCCCGGTCATCGGGGCAGGTTACTCACGTGTTACTCACCCGTTCGCGGCTTTGCCCCAGGGCAAGCCCTGGTTCGTCGCACCACTTGCATGTGTTAAGCACGCCGCCAGCGTTCGTCCTGAGCCAGGATCAAACTCTCCGTGAAAGTTACTAACGAAGAGTTGCCATGCCTGGCTGGCCACCGCGCACACATACTCGGTGACCGGCATGACGGGTAAATCAGACCACTCGGCACGCTGACGTGACCGAGTGGATCGGGCTCAAACAACCCACGGACACGAATGTCCGCGGGGTGCACGCTGCTCAGTTTTCAAAGACCGCTGCGCCTCTGCGCCGGGACTCGGCGCTTGTCACGCACGGAGCAGGCACAGGGCCAGCCCCGGAAGGACCCGGGAGTATAGCGCTGCGGCGGACGTTTGCCTAGTCGCCGCTACGAAGGCGCCGAAAGCGGCGCTTGCCTACCTGCAGCACCCGGCCCCGCAGAGCCTCTGGCTCGATGTCCAGGCTGTCGCCGGGCAGGGCCTCGCCATCGAGCTTGACGCCCCCCTGCTGGATCAGGCGACGCGCCTCGCTGGAGCTAAGGTCGAAGAGCCGGGCGATCATCAGCGGCAGGTGGACGCGGCTTCCATCGGCTCCCAGGTAGGGATCGATCGAGGCCTCCTCGATCTCCTCCGGCGCCTCTCGCTTGACGAAAAGCTGGTTGAAATGCTCCTCGGCCGCGGCGCCCGCGGCGGCGTCGTGGAAGCGTTCGACGACCTCGCGCCCCAGGGCCCGCTTCGCCTGGTTGGGCGGCGTGCCCGCGGGCATCTCGCGCCCGAGCAACAGGCGGAAGTACTCGGGCATTGCCTCGTCGGGAATGCTCATCAGCTTGCCGAACATCTCCTCCGGGGCCTCGGTCACGCCGATGTAGTTGCCCAGCGACTTGCTCATCTTCTGGACGCCGTCGGTCCCGACCAGGATCGGCATCGTCAGGATCGACTGCGGCTTCTGGCCATACGCGGACTGGATGTCGCGGCCGAAGAGCAGGTTGAACTTCTGATCGGTCCCCCCCAGCTCGACATCGGCCTCTATGGCGACCGAGTCATAGCCCTGTAGCAGCGGATAGAGCAGCTCGAGGGCGGCAATCGGCGCCTGAGCGGCCAGGCGCTTCTGGAAATCGTCTCGCTCCAGCAGCCTGGCGACGGTCGTCTGTGCCAGCAGGCCCAGCAGCGCCTCCGGATCCATCCGCAGCCACTCGCTGTTGCAGCGGACCTCGGTTCGCTCCCGGTCAAGCACCCTGAAGGCCTGCTCCTGGTAAGTGGCGGCATTGGCGACGATCTCCTCGGCGGAGGGAAGCGGCCGCTGGGCCGAGCGACCGCTCGGGTCGCCGACCCTGGCGGTGAAGTCGCCGATGATGAGGACGACCGTGTGGCCGGCGTCCTGGAACTCGCGCAGCTTGTTGAGGACGACCGTGTGGCCCAGGTGGATGTCGGCGGTGGTCGGGTCGATCCCGAGCTTGACGCGCAGCGCCCTGCCCGTGGAGAGCTGCTCGTCGAGCATCCCTTCGGGCAGCACATCGATCGCGTTTCGCGCCAGATCCGACATCGGGCGAATGCTAGACTGCCGCCTCCGCTCGACGGGCCGAGGTATGCCGCACGCCGAGCCGAAACCCCTTGATGGCGGCCCTTCGAACAAAGTCCCGCCGGCGGGGCGGCGCAGTGCCGCCACCACCGGCTTCGACTTCCACGACCAAGCGTGCCAAGCCGCGCCTGAAGAAGCTGCGCATCCTCTTCGTGCTGTTGGGCCTGGCGGTGCTGGCGCTGGTCTCGATGGTCTTCGGGATGATGGCCGCCGTCTCCCAGGACCTGCCGTCCATCTACAACTTCGCCCAGTACAAGGCATCCAAGAACAGCGAGGTGGTCGACGCCAGCGGCGAACCGATCGGCACCCTGACCAGCGACCAGAACAAGATCCTGCTCGGCTCCGCGCAGATCTCACCCAACGTCAAGAACGCGGTGGTCTCAATCGAGGACTCGCGCTTCTACGAACACAACGGGGTCGATTTCCAGGGCATCGCCCGCGCCCTGGTCAAGGATGTGCTCAGCCAGAGCGCTCAGCAGGGCGCCTCGACGATCACCGAGCAGTTCGTCAAGAACGCGCTGGAAGCCGAAAGCAGCCGCACGATCCTGGAGAAGTTTCGCGAGGCGGCCGACGCCTATCGCCTCGAGCGCCACTGGTCCAAGGACAAAATCCTCACCGAGTACCTGAACACGATCTACTTCGGCGAGGGCGCCTACGGGATCGAGGCCGCCGCCCGCACCTACTTCGGCAAGGCCCATCCCGGCTGCGGCACCGAAGCCGAGCCCTGCGCCTCGGTCCTGGAGCCGTGGGAGGCGGCGACGCTGGCGGCGATCATCGCCTCGCCGTCGGCCTTCGACCCCAAGGTCTACCCCGAAAACTCGCTTGGCCGGCGCAACCTGGTGCTGGAAAAAATGTACGAACAGGGCTACATCACCAAGGCCCAGTTCGAGGAAGGGACCAAGCAGGCCCTCCCCTCCCCCGACGACATCGAGCCGCCGAAGATCGACTCCAAGGCCCCCTACTTCACGGCCTATCTTCGCCAGCAGCTGGTCGACCGCTACGGCGCCTCGAAAGCGTTTTTCGGCGGCCTCAAGGTCAAGTCGACGCTCGACCTGAAACTGCAGGACGCCGCCGAAGAATCGGTCCGCTCCTACCTCGGCTACCTGCCGGCAACCGCCTCCGTGGTCGTGATCGACAATCGCAACGCCGGCATCAAGGCCATGGTCGGCGGGCCCGACTTCGAAACCAAGCCCTTCAACCTGGCGACCCAGGGCCACCGCCAGCCAGGCTCATCGATCAAGCCGTTCACGCTGGTCACCGCTCTGGAAGAGGGCATCTCCCCGGAAACCGTCTACGAATCGGCGCCGCAGATCTTCCATTTCGGCAAGCATGGCCAGGAAATCTTCGAAGTGAAAAACGACGAGGACTCCTATCTCGGCTCCTGTTCGATCATCTGCGCCACGACCTACTCGGACAACTCGATCTATGCCCAGCTCGCGCTCGAAGGCCTGAAGGGCAAGACAATCCAGGACCGGACCCACTCGATTGCCGGAACGATCCACAAGATGGGCTACACGGACCCGATCTCGACCAACCCGGCAATGGTGCTCGGCGGCCTCGAAGAGGGCGTCACCCCGGTCGGCTGGACCTACGCCTACACAACTCTCGGCAACAACGGCGACCGCGTCAGCGGCACGCTCGCGCCCAAGCCCGGCGACAGCCCCGTCTCCTTCACCCAGGTGACCGACAAGGACGGCCACACGATCAAGGGCGGAGACAACGACTCCACCCATGACCAGGTGATCTCCGAAAGCACCGCCACCGAGGCCAAGAGCATCCTCGAAACGGTGGTCTCGAGCGGCACCGGCACCCATGCCCAGATCGGGGTCGAAGGCCAGTGGGGAAAGACCGGCACGACCTCGAACAACGCCGACGCCTGGTTCTGCGGCGGTGTCTCCGAAGTCACGGCCTGCGTCTGGGTCGGATACCCCGACTCGACCACGCCGATGACCACGCTCTACGACGGCGGGCCGGTGATGGGCGGAACCTTCCCGGCTCTGATCTGGGCCAGCGTCGTCTCCGCCTGGGAGAAGATCAAAGCCGAACGCGGCGCCGAAAAAGCCAGCGGCGAACACAGCCACGCCTCCTCCGGGGAAAGCGCGCCCAGCTACACGGCGCCGCCGGCGGAAGAACCCTCAACCTCCGAACCGGCGCCGGAACCCGCTCCGACCGCCCCCGAACCGGAAGCTCCGGCCGAACCCGCCGAAGCCACCCCACCCGCCGAAGCCCCGGCGCCCAGCGGCGGCACCTCGGGCGGCACCGGCGGCGCCGCTCCCGGTTAGCCGGACGCGGGCCAGGGCTTGGAGACGAAGCGACTGCCCGCGAGACTGAAGCGCCAGGGATGCTCAACCGCTTTGGTGATCCCGATCCGCGGTCCGCTGACGATCTCTCCCGTCCAGCCCTGCTCCCGCGGAAGCAGAAGAAATGGATCCGCCGAGAGGTCGGCGCCGTTTGCCTCGAGGCCGATTCCCAGCGCCTCGGTCAACTTGCCCGGGCCCGAACAGAGATCGTGGTTGGGACGAGCCCCGCGACGGGCGCGCATCCGATCGAGGCCGAGCGTCGGCTCCAGGGCCCGAAACAGCACCGCCGCGGCCTCGCCCTCGGGTTCGGAGACGGCGTTGAGGAGACTGTGGATCCCGTAGGAGAGGTAGACGTAGGCGCGGCCCGGTGGCCCGAACAACGGCGCCGTTCGCTTGGTCAGGCCGACGTAGGCATGGCAGGCGGGGTCGTCGCGGTGATAGCTCTCGGTCTCGACGATCGTCCCTCCGCAGTCGCCGTAGAGAAGCCGGCAGCCGACGAGGTCGCGTGCGACCTCGTGCACGGAGCGGTCGAAGAACTCAGGGCCGAGGCGAATATCGGCCGTGGTCGCCAAGGCCCCTAGGAGCGCTCGTCGATGACCCGCGCCTTGACCGCGGCAAGCGTCTCCCGGGCCAGGTCGATCTGCTCGCCGAGGGCCTCGGAACCGGTGCCCCCCTCGATCTGCTTCGACTCCAGCCAGCTGGAGCGCTTCAGCACCTCGTAGTAGCCCTCGTCGAGGTGCGGGGAGCGCTCACGCAGCTCCTCCAGGCTGAAATCGGAGAGTGACCTGCCCTGCTCGACAGCATCGCGGACCAGGCCGCCGACGACGCCGTGGGCCTCGCGGAACGGAACCCCGTGCCGGACCAGCAGATCGGCGATCTCGGTCGCCGCCAGCATCTCGTCGCCGGAGGCAGTCTCCATCCGCTCGCGATCGAAGGCGATCCCGGCCAGCATCCCCTCGGTCGCGTCGAGGCAGAGCTCAACCGTGTCGATCGCGTCGAAGAGCGGCTCCTTGTCCTCCTGCATGTCCTTGCCGTAGGTGAGCGGCAGCGCGTGCATGACGCCGAGGACAGAGGCGTAGTCGGCGGCCACCCGCGGGCTCTTGGCCCGCAGCAGCTCGGCGGAGTCGGGGTTCTTCTTCTGGGGCATGATCGAGGACCCCGAGGAGAAGGACTCGTCGAGCTCGCAGAAGCCGAACTCGGTGCTCGACCAGATCACGATTTCGGAGCCGAGGCGCGAGAGGTGCATGGCGCAGGTCGACGCGGCCGAGAGGTAGTCGAGGACGAAATCGCGGTTGGAGGCACCGTCGATCGAGTTGTGGCTGACGTGCACGAAACCGAGATCGTCGGCGACGGAGTTGCGGTCGATGTCCCAGTTGACGCCGGCCAGGGCGCCGGAGCCCAGTGGCATGACCGAAGCGCTGTCGAGGGCGAACTGGAAACGCAGGACGTCGCGG
>DATCBF010000136.1:0-2212 GCA_036512025.1 Solirubrobacterales bacterium | reverse complement strand
CAGCGGGGTCGAGCCATAGGCCGTAGCCCTCCTCGCCATGGTCGAAGGTGCCCTCGAGGGGACCGGCGTTGTTGCGCGCCGTGCGGCGACCGCGACCACCGCGCCGGCTGCGACGACGACGGGGGGTGTCCTGCTGGTCCTCGGCCTCTGACTCGTCCTCGTCCTCATCCTGCTCTGGCGGAGCTTCCGCCTTCAGACGCTCGGCCTCGATCTCGGCCGCCTCCAGCTCGGCGGCGATCAGTGCGTCGTCCTCGGCACGAAGGTCGATCTCCTCATAGTCCGTGGCGCCCACGCTGGCGCCCACGGTGGCGTCCTCGTCGCTCGAGAGCTCGTTCTGGTGCTTGAATTGCTCGATGTCCTGCACGCTGACTTCCAGCTGGTGGGCGACCCAGGCGTCGGTACGGCCTTGCCGTACCCAGGTGCGGATCTGATTCAAATGTGGGCGCAGGGATCTACGAGCCATGGACGGTCCGGGAGACTAGCGCATAGCGGCGGCGGTACGTCGGGGCCGCTTTCCCCCGTCCCTCGGACTATGCTACGACCATCGGCTGCGGGGGCTAGCGGGCCGGTTGCCCGTAGGCAAAGAGGAAGGGTGCACCAAATGCTGGTCCTGACGCGCAAGTCCAATCAGAGCATCATGATCGGGGACGATGTCGAGGTATCAATTCTGTCCGTGATGGGCGACAAGGTACGCATCGGTATCCAGGCCCCGCAGGAGGTCCCGGTGTTCCGGACTGAGATCTACCTGGAGATCCACCGCGAAGACGGCGAAGGTGCCGCGCCGAAGGACGTCCGCGGCGAGGTTGACGAGGCCCTCCAGGAGTTCGGTGAGGGGCCTCAGCCGAGTAGCAAGTAGAGCACACGGAACATCACCACGGTGACGATCACCGCGGTTGCGATCAGCGCGAGCACGAGCAGGACGAAGCGCATCGAGCCGCGCTTGTGACGGCGGTCGACTTCACGCCTGAGCGCGCGCTTCTCGGTGCTCCGCTGTAGCGAGTCGCGGCGGCGGCGCTCGAGCGAGATCTCCTTGGCAAATGCCTTCTCGAGCTCGCCCAGGCTCTGGCGCATCCTCATGACGGCGCCTCGACGCGCCTGACTGCGTCCTCACCGATCATCTGTACGCCACGCGGGGTGGGTGGGCTTTCTAATCCTTGTCAGACACGACGATTCATCCGTCAACCTGCCGAACGGTCTCATGATTGGCCCTTGGCCCGCTCGTAGACGGCGACGAAGCGCAGGTAGTTCTCGGCGATCTTGCGCGCGCCGGCGGCGCGGTCGATCTTGCCGTCGACGTAGGCCTTCAGCGGGTTCCACCAGATCGAGCGCCCGATCGCGAAGCCGATGAAGCCGTCAACAGGCGCGGCCTGCGTCAGCCAGAGGTCGACCTTAGCGTCGTCGGCACCGCGGCCGAGGACGACGCAGACGACGCCATCGCGGCCGCCCGAGCGCGCCTGGGCGACGAGCATTTCGCAATCGGAGCGCTCGTCGACGCCCTCGATCTTCCAGATGTCGACCTCGATCTTTGCGTCCTGGATCGCGGCGATCGTGCGGCGCATCAGCTCCGGGCGCAGCTCCGCGTCGTAGCGGTCGGAGTCACCGTCCATCGCCTGCAGCTGGGCTTCCTCGGCTGGCACAAGCAGCTCGAACAGGAACTTGCGCTCGTGCGCGTGCAACCAGTCCGACAGCTGCTTCAGCTTCTTCAGCTGCTCGCTGTTTTCGGCGACGTCACCATCCGGGTTGTAGCGGACGAGCACCTTTGTGAAGTCGGGGTCGAAGACCTCAATGTGCTTGGGAAAATCGGCGCCGTACTGGAAGTCGAACATGTTCTGCCCCGAGCGCTCGGCGGGCATCGCCAGCTTCAGGCCCTGGGCGCGGGCTTCCTCGGGGACGCTGCCGCCGAACTGCTCGTCGACGAGTACCCCGGTCGCCGCGGCGTCGGCGCCGGCGGCGACCGCCTGCTGGAGGCCCTCGAAGATCAGGTGCTTGGCGTCGGCGATCATCGCCGTCTGCTCGGGGTCGGGTTCGCCCTCGATGCCGAAGAACTTCTTCTGGAATGACCCGCGGTGGTCGAACGCGAGGATGTAGAGCTGCTGGTCGTAGCCTGGTTTCATCGCATGAGTATTTCAAAGGCGTGCGGGCCGGGATGGATAGGCACTTAGAATGGATCGACGATGTCCTCCGGACCCGATCTGTTCGTGGTGTGCAAGCA
>DATCBF010000135.1:0-5481 GCA_036512025.1 Solirubrobacterales bacterium | reverse complement strand
AGACATTGGGCAGCTCGTGCAGCTCGACATCGGGCACATCGGGGGCGAAGGTGTTGAAGACGCCGCTGACGGTCCCAATCTCGGCCATGTGCTCGACGATCACCTTCGGGTGCTTCAGCCGCCAGGTGTGTTCCCCGTAATGGCGCTCGGAATAGGCAGCCATCTCCCGCTTGCGTTTCGGCCCAAAGGGGATCAGCGAGGAGGTCATGTGGGGGCGGGCGACCGGCCCCTCCAGCCGAGCGGCGCCACTGGCGCCGAACGACGAGACGGCGCCTATGGCGCACGCGCCGACAATGCCGACAACGATCAAAGCTCTCTTCATTGGATGGATGTCATCTCCGCCCGATCACGCTACCCGTTGCTGAGGGCCTAGCTCTCGGCATTTTTTTCCTGAAAACGCGCATATCGAACAAGCCAGCCGGGTGAACTGATCGAGATGGTCTTACGGCGCTGGTCCCGGTCATCGATAGTGCTGGAGACCAAGTTCGCGTCTTCGAGGTCCTTCACATGGGGACGCATAGCCATTGAGGTCTTAAACCCAAAATTCTCATGGTCTCCGGGCGAACACGTGCCACCCATCTCGATAAGTTTGTCGAAGACCATCCAGGCCTTGGGCTTGACACTTCGCGCTGCCTCTTGAAAGCCTCTGGCGTGTTCGTCCAGCCAGCCCCTGAGGAGCCTATGCGTCGCCAGCGTACTTGGCGTATGCCCGCTTTCGTCCAGCCAAAAGGAAAACGCCTCACACTGTTTTAGGGCATCCCTGAGGTTGTGGTTGAGAAGTTTGTATATAAGTAGAAAACCGAGGTCGTCGACCGGGAGGAGGAAGTCGTCATTTATGGCGTAACAGTCGATGCGCCGGCCGACAAGCTCGGGGACGTCTGCGGTTGAAATGGGTCCCAGCTCCATCGGGTCCCCCAAGACGCCATTAAGACGTGGCGATGCCGCTGCACTCCGTACTATTCCCCTGGCTCCACATAATACCCATTTCAGGCCTGGAATATTGAGTAGCGAATCGCGGATGGTCTCAAGGAAGGTCCGGGCTGAATGGGAGGTCTCGAGCAGCTCCAGGTTGTCCAGGACACAGACAAATCCCCCTGCCTGCGGTGACGGGAAGCATGTCGAGAGCCATTGCGTCACCGTCGCGGCAAAGCCGTCCTCGGCAAAGCCGGCGGTTGCATTTGGAGCCGTGGATCGGTTTCCACCTACGCCTGTGACGCTTACACCACCTCCATGAAATAGAGGGGAATGGAGCCATCGATGAACTGCCTTGTGATCGGGAACCGCAAGGCCGGACTCCTTGAGCGTCCTATAGTGGGTATCGAACCCTCGAACCACGGCATAAAGGACGCTCTGCCGGAAGGTCTCCGGGTCAGAGGTCGGGGTCATCTGGAAAACCTCGCTCAGGGGCAAGAACACCTGGCCGGTGCGTTTTGTCTCAGCGCCTCGCTTCGCGATATAGGCGGTTACCTGCACGAGGCTGGTCTTGCCGACCCCGTTGGCCCCCTCGATGGTGGGATGGGTGTCCGAGGATGTGATCAGACGGTGCAGGCGTTTCGCCTCACCCGCTCGACCCACCAGAAGGTATGCGCCCTCCTCGGTAGGAGGAATTGCTTTGGTGCTGTACGGGTTCTCTCGAAATCCGTAGTCGTTCCAGAGAGTCATAAACCAAGCGTATCGCCTGAGTCCTCTGAAATACCACCGCTTGGGCTCACCTCAGGGCCGCCTAGGCGGGCAAGATCCCAAGGTCTACAGGTTGCGGACTCGCCGGCCGATCTCTTGGTCGAGCGGATAGCCGGCGGACTCCCAGAACCCTCCCGCGACCTCATCCTCAAAGGCGACAAGCGCGGTCACGCGATGGACGCCACACTGGCGTAAATAATCCTCGCCGGCCCGGGTCAGCGCCAGCCCAATGCCCTCTCGCCGATGCCCGTCGCGAACGGCAAGCCGGTACATGTTCCCTCGCCACCCGTCCCAGGCGGCGATCAGGGCGCCGACTATCTCGCCGTTTCGCTCGGCGACCAGGAGGGCAGCCGGGGACTCGGCGACGACCAGGCGCTCGACGTCGTCAACGCGGTCGGGCGTGCTTGCGTGCTCGCTTCGAGCCTGTGCCCATAGCTCCATTACCGCAGGCACGTCGGGCTGCCGGCATCGACGTACGGTGAATCCCTCGATGGTCAAGCGCGAAGCATATTGCCGGTTTTAGTCTGGTTCTTGTGGCTGGTTGGCCGTCAGAGTGGAGGGAGATGACGCGATTTGGTCGGGCGACAGCGGAAGTGCTCTGCCGAATGCGAAGGGATGAGCCGGAGTCCCGAGAGGGTGTCGACTCCAGTCCGGGAACAGATTTCATTTGGCAGGGCTTCGCTTCGCTTCGACAGGGATCGCTTCGTTGTTGATCAGCGTCTGTGATTTGCAATCCACCCGACGCGCCGAACGCCTGCATAGATGCGCGATGGGCACGTCCCGTATGGACAGACCATCACGGCGTAGCGTTTGAGCTGCTGCTGCTGCTGCGCCTGCCCGACGTTGACATAGCCTTTGGAGGGGGCTGCTCCGGCGAGTGCTGTCCAGACCAAAACCGCCATTGCGATCAGCGCAGTCGTGGCGATCGCGCGCCTTGAAGTCCTTGACACGTGAGCAGATTTCGGAGTCTCCGCAGTTGCTCCTTGCGCCTTGATCGGCTTCGCTTTCGAGGCCGCCGTCTGCCTCAAGCTGCTCGACGAGATTGTTGCCAGTGTTGAGGATCACGCTGGGCTGACATCGCCGGCGATTGACGCACCGACTGCCCGTCGGCTTGAAAGGACGGGTGGCGTCCGCATCGGGAGCGGGATTCGGCCGCCGATGTGACCCGGATGCGACCTAGACAGCGGCGAGGGCCGGCGCGAGATCGTCGGCGCTTGCTTTGACCGGCTCGGGAATCGTCACGCGCAGTTCCCCCTCGCGGTCGAGGATGCGCTGAGCACCGAGAACGGTCAGCCCGACGATGTGCTGGCTGCCGGGCGCGTAACGTAGGACATGGCCCTCGGGCGTCTCCTCGCCCTCAGCCTCCTGGGGCTCCCCGACATGCAGGTAGAGCACGTCGTTGCCGGCGTCATAGTCGGCATGGTCGAACGTGATGTGACCGATCCTGATGTTCACTCGCTTCACGGGCGGGGGCCTTCCGTTTGCCAACTAGGTAGATCTGAACCGGAATCGGTATCCAGCTCATCCAAGAGAGCGACGATGCGGGTTCGTGCAGCTGGAAGCTCCACCGCCACCACGTCCCATATGAGATCGAGATCCACACCGAAATAGTCGTGGATGAGCTTGTCTCGCATCCCAGCCATCTCCCCGCCAGGGGACACCCGGCGCGCGCTCCCTGAGCGCGTGAGGCACGCGCTTGGCCGCCTCGCCGACTATCTCCAGGTTGCGAACGACGGCATCCTGAACCATCGATCCAGCAAAGAACTGATCTCGGCCCGTCTCCGTATAAGCGAGCGCCCGATCAATGGCGTCACGCATGTGGAGTAGATAGACCCGCTCGTCCCTCAGAGCACTACCGCCTCGGCCAGGATGCGATCCCTGAGATAAGGCGAGAGGCTTCCCTCCGTGACCACATCGACCTCTACGCCCAACGCCTCCTCCAGCTCATCACCAAGGGCAACGAGATCGAGCAAGCTCCGGTCCTTCGACATGTCTACGAGCAGATCGAGATCACTTGAGCTGCTCGCTTCCCCCCGCCGAACCGAGCCGAACACCCGGACGTTCTGGGCGCCATGAGAAGCCGCAATCCGACTGATGTTCTCTCGCTCTTGAGGAGCAAGGGAGTCGGTGCCGGTCTGCCGCTTGTCAGCCATAAGGACAATCGTACGCCGAAGGGAGCCCGGATTCGCAGAAGACGCGGTAAGACGCCGCCGACCACGTCGAAGAACTCGCCGCTGAGCCGACCAGACCAGAGCTGCGGAATCGGCAGCCGAAAGCGAAGATCTTCCAGATTGAAAGGACGATTGCCGTCCGCGCGGGGAGCGGGATTGCGGCGGCGATGCGACAGGAATGCGACAGTGTTTCCGTTCCAGACTCAGGAGTTTGAGTCGTTCAGGGCACTCTTGCCAACTTCGTCCTAAGAGGTACGATGTTGGCTGACAGCCAACGAGGCTAGGGCGCATTTGCGGCTCTAGCCCCACCTCCAAGCGGGCCGCTTGGAAAAGGAGCGTCGAACATGACTAAAGCGGACAAGCCGCGCATCCTGCCGATGAAAACGGCGGGCACGCAGCACTTCATCGAGCGAACCTATCGCGAGAGCGGAGCCTTCCAGTGGGTCCGGGAGACGTATAAGAACGCTGAGGAGGCAAACGCAACTCACGTCGAATTCGGCATTGAGTGGCAGGCGGTCGAAAACCTGGGCGTCTACCGCCGGATGATCGCCGACAACGGGTCAGGCATGACGCCCGAGCACCTCGTTGAGTACTTCAACACCTTCGGGGGCGGTGGCAAGCCGATCGGCGGCCTCCACGAAAACTTCGGGGTGGGCTCCAAGACCTCGCTACTGCCCTGGAACCCCGCGGGCATGGTGGTCGTCTCCTACCAGGATGGCGACGCGGCCATGATCGAGGTCCAACGCGATCCCTCTAGCGGCGAATACGGGCTGCGGTTGCACACCGCAGAAGATCCCGACACGGGCGAGGAGAGCCTGGAGGAGGTTGTCGAGCCCTATGACGACCCCGACCGCGGGTGCGACTGGTCGGCCATCAAGCCCTCCTGGCTCGGAGACCACGGGACGATCATCGTGCTGCTCGGATCGGACCCGGCCGGGGACACCGTTCTCGGCGACCGGACCCGTGAAGAGCAGGACATCAAGGGTATCTCGACCTACCTCAATCGCCGGATCTGGCAAGTTCCGGATGGGGTTGAGGTGATCGTGGACGAGCTCCGCACCGGCTCGCGGGGTGACTGGCCCCGGTCGGAGGAGGAGGCCCACGGAACGCAGCCGAAAGGTGGTGTGGACCGCCGGACCAACAGCCGGACGATTCGGGGTGCTGACTACTACATCAACTACCCCGTGCCGACCTACAAGAAGGGAAAGCTTGCCCACTCGGGCTCGGTCGAGCTCGATTCAGGATCCGAGGTGAGCTGGTACCTCTGGGAGGGCGACAGGCCCGCTATTCAGTCCTACGCGGCTCAGGGCGGATACATCGGTGCGCTCTACGGGAACGAGCTCTATGACGTGGTCAGCCACCAGGCGACTTACCGCTCCTTTGGGATCACCGAGCGTGAGGTGCGCAGCAAGGTATGGCTGGTCGTCAAGCCACCGCTCGCCGGGTCCGAGAACGGTCGCCACGGCGTGTACCCGCGGACCGACCGGAATTCGCTTCTCGTAAAAGGCGGCCCAGACGCAGGTGGCCCGCTTCCCATCAACGAGTGGGCGCGGGAATTCTCCACCGTCATGCCTAAACCGCTTGTGGACGCAATCAACAGCGCTCGCGCCACCGGCGGGGGTTCGATCAA
>DATCBF010000134.1:0-3735 GCA_036512025.1 Solirubrobacterales bacterium | reverse complement strand
CTAGCTCGGGAATCGGTTGCTCCTTTCGATTTGCCACGGCGCTCATCGCCGTCAGCTCTGCAAGTACCGGTCGACCAGGTCGACCTCCTGAAGCCTCCGTAGGCCCTCGCGGATGTCCTTGGCCCTGGTCGGACCGACTCCGTCGACGGCCTCGAGGTCGGCGTCGGAGGCCGCGAGGACCTCCTCCAAACCGCCGAGCTCGCGGATGATCTTCTGGACGACAAGCTTGGGAATGCGGGGGACGCGGCCCAGCACGCGGTAGCCGCGCGGCGCGACCGGGAAGTCGAGAGTGTTCATCTTGCGGTCGTAGCCGAGCAGCTCGGCGAGGCGGCCGAAGTCGAGCACGTCCTGGTGCGGCATCCGGCTCAGCGACTGCAGAACCGTCGTCAGGCTCTGCTCGGAGTCCTCGACCGAGTAGTCGCGGATCAGCGCCGTCTTGTCGGCGGCGACGCCGACCATCGTCTCCTCAAGCTGCATCTCGATCAGCCTGCCCTCGGTGCCGAGCTCAACGATGTAGCGCTCGACCTCGACCGCCATCCGCGTCACCAACTCGGCCCGCTGCAGGACCGAGAGCACGTCGTAGAGGACGCCTCCGCCCTCGAACTCGAGCACCGTCAGGCGAGAGGAGACCTGATCGAGGCGGTCTCGGTACTTGTCGAGCGTCGCCAGCCCCTGATTCGCCTTGGCGAGCACGGCGGGGATGTCCTGCAGGATGTACTTGGTGCCCTCGATGTAGAGCGAGACGACATCGCGGCGCTGCGAGATCGCGATCACCAGCGCATCGGTCTGTTTGGAGACGCGCTCGGCGGTGCGGTGGCGGGTGCCCGTCTCCGAAGAGAGGATCGTCGGGTCCGGCATCAGCTGGACGTTGGCCCAGGCGATGTTGGTCGCCTCGGCGTTGAGGACGATGGCGCCGTCCATCTTTGCCACCTGGTAGAGCATCGCCGGCGTGTAGTCGACGTCGAGATTGATCCCGCCGGACAGCAGGTGGGAGATATCTCCGAGATCGCCGACGACTATGAGCCCACCGGTACGGGAATGGACGATGTTGTCGATCCCCTCGCGCAAAGCGCTTCCGGGCGCGACGACGTCCAGGGCCCTCAGTAGCCGGGGATCCTGTCGTTCGGATAGCTCATGAAGCTCATCCCCAGGCATAGATGACATCGCTGTTTAGGATGGCAGAAACCGCTCTGGAATGCGGCCTGGTGAATTCCTAGTGGACAGGTCGGATTGAGCTTTGTCAAGCGAATCGGCCAACAAATTGTCCTAACCGTCCGAAACGGGCGGGCTAGAGGTGAAAACGGCGGTGGTGGGTATGGTGGCGTAGCTCATCAGGGGGCGGATCGCCGGCCACGGCGGGGTCCGGGCCGGGCGGCTTCGTGTCGCGCACGAAGGCCCAGGTGAGAACCGTCCCGACCCCGCAAAGGGCCACCAGCAGCCAGGTCGACTCCCCCACCGCGGAGGCGAACGAGGCGCCGCCGTCCTGCAGCGCGTGAAAAACGGCGCCGGCGGCGGCGAGGGCGATCGTCCCCGCCATCACCCGGTCCATCGCCAGCACCCCTGAGGCGACGCCCACCTTCTCAGCCGGCATCGCCGCCATCGCCGCGGTCGACATCGGCGCGTAGACGAGGCCGAGGGCGATCCCAAACAGCAGGTAGCCGGCCAACAGCAACCCATAGGGGCTGCTCGCGCCGATCTGAGTCAGGAACAGCAACCCGGCGAAACCGGCGCACATGCCCGCCGTCATCAGCCGCCGCGCGCCGAAGCGGCCGATCAGGCGGCCGGAGAAGGGCGAGATGAAGATCATCGGCACGGTGACCGGCAAGATCATCAGCCCGCTGGCGACGGCCGAGTGCCCGCGCACGTCCTGCAGGTACTGGGGCTGGAAAAACATCACAGCCCAGTAGGCGCCGACCAGGGCGAAAGCGGCAGCGCTGGCGCCGAAGTAGGGGCCGTTGCGGAAGAGGGAGAACTCGACGATCGGCTCCGCCACCCGGTGCTCGATCCACCAGAAGGCGAGGAGTGAGAGTAGCCCGAGAGCGGCCAGCGCCATGGTCACGCCCGGGCTCAGGACCCGGGCCTGAACCAGGGCCAGCACCACCGCGGTGAGCCCAACGCTGAGCGCGGCGAGGCCGGGGAAGTCGACCTTGGTCCCCGAGCCAGGGTCGCGCGACTCCGGCGCGAAGATCGCGGTGATCGCGATCCCGACCGCCGCCACCGGCAGGTTGATCCAGAAGATCACCCGCCAGTCGAGTTCGACCAGGGCGCCGCCGGCCAGCGGCCCGATGCCGAGCGCCAGAGCCGAGATCCCCGCCCAGACGCCGAGGGCGCGCGCCTGCTCCCCGGACGGAAAGGCGTTGCAGACGATCGCCAGAGAGAGCGGTAGCATCGGCGCCGCTCCAGCGCCCTGCAGAACCCGGCCGAGGATCAAGACGTGCTCGTCGTCGGCCGCGCCGGAGACCGCCGAGCCGGCGGCGAAGACGACGAGGCCGGCGAGGAAGAGCCGCTTGCGGCCGAACATGTCGCCGAGCCTGCCCGCTGTGACGACCAGGACCGAGATCGCCAGCAGGTAGGCGTTCATCACCCACTGCAGTCCAGCAGCGGTGGCGTCGATGTCGCGGCGGATGCTGGGCAGGGCCAGCGCCACCACGGTCGAGTCGAGCATCAGAAGGAAGAGGCCGGCGCAGGCGCCGGCGAGGGTCCACCAGGAGCGCGACATGCGCGCAGGCTACGGGCCGCTCAGGCGGGAGCGCCGGAGAGGTCTTTTTCGGGGTCGATGCCCCAGCGGCCGCCGACGGCAAGCAGCTCCTCGTTGAGCGCCCAGCGATCCGGTCGCTCCCCGCCCTCGTGCCCGGGATTGGCGCCCTTCAGCGCCATGCTGCCGCTGTTGTCGCCGATCGCCCGGATCGCCGCCACCTCCTCGGCGCCAAGTCGCGGGTCGGCCGGCAGCGCGCCCAGCTCGACCTTCTTCTCCTCGATCGTGCGTGCCTGCGGCCCCCGCTCCTGGATCAGGGTCGGCGCCACGCACTCGACCGCCGGGTGGGCGAGGTTCCATTGGCAGGCGAGCTGGATCGGCGTCAGCCCGGCCCGCTCGGCAAAGGGCAGCAGCAGCTCCAGCTTCTCGAGGCCGGCCTCGATCCAGCCCGCGGGCCGGAAGGCGCGATGATCGCCCTTCGCCAACTCCATGCCCGGGTCAAGATCACCCCAGAAGAGACCGCCGTAGTCGACGACGCGGGTCAGGACCTTGACGTCATGGTGAGCGGCGGCATCGAGGCATAGCTCTCCCGGCCAGGGCTCGAGTGGGTTGAGGATGATCATCGCCCAGTCGATCAACTCGCCAAAGCGCTCGAGGCAGTCGATCAGATCGAGGGTGAAGCCGTTGGCGGGCCCGGGCGCGACGCCGATCCGCGTCGCCAGGCCCGCGTCGCGCAGGGCCGCCATCCCGTCCCAGACCGCCTCGCTGGAGTAGCCGGTGCGGTCGGGGTTGTGAAGGAGGAGGAGATCGAAGCGGTCGGCCCCGATCCGCTCGAGGCTACGCTCGGTCGCCATTCGCAGGTAGTCCGCGTAGTCGCCAGGCCCCCGCAGGCTTGGGTCGGTGAAGCGTGGGAACCCGCGTGGGCCGTCGCGCTCGCCCTCGTAGAAGTCGTGGCCGACGGCACCGACGAGGCTGAACTCCTCCCGCGCAACCCCCTCCAGGGCGCGGCCCAGGACCCGATCGGCCTCGCCCTGCCCGTA
>DATCBF010000133.1:0-3772 GCA_036512025.1 Solirubrobacterales bacterium | reverse complement strand
GGCCGCTGTCGGCCGCCGTCACCACAAAGGACTCCGGGACGTCGCCGATCGTCTGCGCTACCAAGAGGTGGCGCAGATGGGCGAGCAGATCGCGGGCGAACTGGGCCGGGTCACGGCCGGACCGGGCCATCTTCTCGACCTCCAGCAGCACGGCTTTGGGGTCTTCGGCGACGATCGCATCGACGGCGCCAAAGAGCAGCTCGGCATCGACGGCGCCGAGTAGTTCCAGGACCGCGTCGAGTTTGACCTGGATGCCGCCGAAGGAGACCAGCTGGTCGAGCGTGCCGAGCGCGTCGCGGAAGCTGCCCGAGGCGGAGCGGGCGACCATCGACACCGCTCCGTCCTCGATCTCGATCTCCTCGGCAACGGCGACCCGCCGCAGCACCTCGGAGATCTGCTCGAGCGAGGGGCGCTGGAAGTCGAAGCGCTGGCAGCGATCGGCGATCGTCGCCATCACTTTGTGCGACTCGGTCGTGGCGAGCACGAAGACGGTGTTGGGCGGCGGCTCCTCCAGGGTCTTGAGGAAGGCGTTCCACGCCTCTTTGGTCAGCATGTGCGCCTCGTCGAGGATGTAGACCTTCCAGCGGCCTCCAGCGGGGGCGTAGGCGACCCGCTCGCGCAGGTCACGGACATCGTCGACCGAGCGGTTGGAGGCGGCGTCCATCTCGATCACGTCGATCGAGGTGCCGGCGGCGATCGTCAGGCAGGACTCGCATTCCCCGCAGGGGGTGACGGTCGGGCCGCCGCGCTCGCAGTTGAGCGAGCGGGCGAGGATCTTCGCCATCGAGGTCTTGCCGGTCCCGCGCGAGCCGACGAAGAGGTAGGCGTGATGGACCTTTTCCTGCTCGACCGCGTTGCGCAGCGTGCGGACCACATGCTGCTGGCCCACCACCTCGTCGAAGGAGCCCGGGCGGTGGCGGCGGTAGAGGGAAGTCGACTCGGTCATCGGGACTCAGGCCAGTGTATCTGCGGGCCGAGACCGCCCCGCAGGCTCGGCCGGGGCACTCATCTGTAGGTTGCGCCGGTGCCATCCGGGGCTCGCAAATGGTTGACGCCGGCCGCATGGATCGCCGCCGTGACGGGCGCTCTGCTGCTGCTTTTCCCCTACGGCTTCCCCAACTACGACACGATCTACGCCCTCCTCTGGGGGCGGGAACTGGCGCACGGGGTCAGCCCCGACTACGGCGCGGCGCTGCCGCCCACCCCACACCCGCTGGCCGACCTGCTCGGGTTGGTGACGACTCCGCTTGGCAACGGCACGATCGACGTGACGATGGCGATCGCCTACGCCTCGCTCGGCCTGGTCGGCTACCTCGTCTACCGGCTCGGCTCGCTCTGGTTCGACCGGGTGATCGGCGCGGTGGCGGCGATCATCATTCTCACCCGCGCCCCGTACCTCTCCAACGGCCTGCGCGCCTACGTCGACCTCCCCTACATCGCGCTCTGCCTCGGTGCCCTGACGATCGAGACGAAACGGCCGCGAGCGGGCTGGCCGATCCTGGCGCTGCTGGTCCCGGCGGGGCTGCTGCGACCCGAGGCCTGGCTCTTCGCGGGCGCTTATTGGCTCTATCTGGCGCTGACGCTCGAACGGGTCGAGGAGAGCGCAAGCTTGGGAAGCTTGAGGTCGCATTGGCGTCTGGGCTGGAGACGGGAGCGCTCGCCAAGGGAGCTGACGGGCCTCGCCGCACTCGGGCTCGCCGCCCCGATCCTCTGGGTGTTGTTCGACGGGATCACCACCGGCAACTTCCTCTACTCGCTGACCGGGACCCAGAAGACAGTGGAAACGCTGGAACGCCAGACCGGCCCGGTCGACCTCGTCCTCTACGGCCCACGACGCCTCGGCGAGGTCCTGCAGTGGCCGGGAATGATCGGCGCCGCCGGCGGAGTCGCCCTCTCACTGGCCCTGATGCGACGGCGGGCGACGGTCGGAGCGGTTGCCGCGGCCCTCGCCCTCGGCGCCTTCGCTCTCCTCGCCTGTGCCGGCCTCGCAATTTTGCCCCGCTACACGATGCTGGCGGCGGCGATCCTGGCGATCTTCGTCGCCGTCGCCCTGCTCGGCTGGCGCCTGCTGGGAAGCGAGCACCCGTGGCGGCGGCGCTGGCAGCTATTTGCCGGGGTCGTCGCCCTGATGTTCGTGATCTGGCTGCCGAACCAGTGGAGCCTCGACTCCAAGGTCAATAGCGACCTCACCAACCAGAGCCGGATCGAGGGCGACCTGACCGATCTTGCCGACTCCGGCGCCTTCGAGCCGATCTGTGGGCCGATCTCGGTCCCTAACCACCGCGCCGTGCCTCGGCTCGCCTTCAGCTTGCACATCAAACCGACGGCGATCGTCAGCTCGAGCGAGCAGAAGCGCCAGCCCGCCAGCGGCTATTTCCTCGCCCCCGCCAGCCCCTTCGTCATCCACAACTTCATCCTCGACCCCAACGACCCGAGCCGCTTCGTCAACACCGTCGTCCCCACGGGCTTCCATCTCGTCGCCCGCAACGCGTCCTGGAAGCTCTACCGCCGCTGCTAGCCGCGCTCGACCCGTTCGACTGCCTCGTGGGTGGCGGCAGCGAGGTCGGGGTCGGCGAGGTCGATCGCCGGCGGCAGCTCGATATGGAGATCGTCGGAGGGGTCTAGCTGGACCCGCAGGCCGCCGCCGCCGGAGTCGAGGACGTGGCCGCCACGTGAGCGGTCCTCGCTGATGAAATGCAGGTGGTAGCCGCCGATCTCGATGCCCTCGGCGTAGCCGGGGAAGCGGAACCCGATCATCGTCCCGACGACATCGACGAGGTCGAAGACGTGCTGCTCGGCGACGACATCGGTCAGCGACCTGTAGGGCGGGCTCTGGCGCGGGACCGAGCGGGCATGGACGTGGTCGAAGCGGCCGTCGACGCGGATCGCGCAGGAGGAGGCTTCGGCCGGGATCAGCTCGTCGAGGCGGGCCAGCAGCTGCTCGTGCGTGTGCGTCCCCTCGATCGTCATCTCGACCGAGGGCACAAAGCCGGTGACAACGGCGAACGGGGTCTTCGCCTCGGGCGGCACTGGATGGATCGCGCCGTCGACGTCGGCGCGGAAGAAGGCGCCGTCGAGCGCGATCATCTCGCCGTCGAGGCCGTTCAGGGTGCCAAGGCCGAGGTCGCCGTGCTCGCCCAGCTCGGCAAAGGTCAGATCGCCCTCGTAGGCGCCATCGAGCAGGGCGCCGATCGTCGAGGCCTGGAAGAGCACGTGCGGCTCGCGCTCGGCATGTAAATCAGCCCGCCGCAGCGCCTCCACATGCAGCGCCCTGATCCATCGTTCGTCAAGCACGCCGGCAGTCTCCCATCACCCTGGCCGCCGAACACGTCGCCGCCTGTAAGCATCGACGCCATGGCGGCCATCGAACTGCGGGGAGTGGAGAAGCGATTTGGCCCGATCACGGCGGTGGACGGGCTCGATCTCGATGTGCCCGAGGGCATCTGCCTCGGGCTGCTCGGGCCCAACGGCGCCGGCAAGTCGACGACGATGCGGCTGCTGACCGGACAGGCGATCCCCAACGCGGGCGAACTGCGGGTCCTGGGCCACGAGCTGCCGGGCGACTCGAAGGCGGCGCGGGCGAAGATGGGCGTCGTCCCCCAGCTCGACAACCTCGACGTCGATGTCACCGTCGAGGACAACCTCGCGGTATACGCCCGCCTGTACCGGGTCAAGGACGTCGGCGCCGCCGTCGACCGCTGCCTCGACCTGGCCCGCCTGCGCGACCGCCGACGTGACGCCGTCGACGAGCTCTCGGGCGGGATGCGGCGGC
>DATCBF010000132.1:0-2749 GCA_036512025.1 Solirubrobacterales bacterium | reverse complement strand
AGCTTGGTGTCGCCGCCGCTGGTTTCGGACTGGCTGACGACGATCAGGACCGCGACGACCGCGATCGCGAGAAAGACAAGGGCGCTGGCGAGCTTGATCAGCTGCCGGCGGCGCTCGCCCTCGGCCTTGTTCATGTCTCCTCCTTCCCCGCGTAGCCCACGAGGCGGATCGCGTTGACGGCAAAGATCATCGTCATCAGCGCCGCGCTGCCCACACACCACTGGCAGATCGCTTCGATCTTGAATATCTCCAGGTAGGTGAGGTAGACGCTGTAGCCGAAGCCGCCGAGGGCGACGACGAAGCCGCCGAAACGAGCGCCGTCGCCGGGCAGGGTCGCAGCTGTCAGCAGCAGCACGTAGGCGAAGATTCCGAAGACGGCGATGTTGACCCCGAGGACGTGCGAGTAACTGCTGTGGGCAACCGTTTCACAGCCGTGGCCACCGGCCAGGCAGGTCGGCGACCCGCCGCCGGAGTCGGCGATCGCGATGTAGACGGCGATGGCGACGCCGAGGGTCGCGACAAAGGTCGCGACCCTCCGCAATGTTCCCTCGTCCGGCAGCTTCATCCCGGCCACAGACTAGGTTCTCCGCGAGCGCAGAAGCGCCGCGCCCCCGGCCAGCAGACCGAGGGCCCCGACTATCAGCGCCGCGATCCCAAGCCCCTTGCCGGCGCTGTCGCTCGAGCCCGAGCTGGTCGTGACGGCGCTCTCAGGGCTCGCCGGCGTCGCGTTCGGGGGCGCCGTCTCGCTGCCGGCGACATCCTGCAGCACCCCGCCTGCCGCGGTGACGTCGATCTTCGGCGCCGGGTTTTCGGAGTTGGGCGAGCCGATCCAGCGGATGACTTCGCCGTTGTCGTAGTACTGCAGGACCTTGAAGGTCAGCACCTGGCCTTCCTTGCCCGGGATCTCGGTCGAGATCGGGAAATTGATGAACTGGCCCGGCGGGATCACTCCCTGCTTGCCATCCCCGGTCCAGATGATCTCGCGCACCTGTTCGGTGACTTCCCCGTCGTCGGTCTGAACCGGCTTGGCGAGCTTGCTGGTCAGCACCTTCGAGGTCCATCCCGGCATGTATTCGGTCGAGATGTCGAGGAAACCCGGTGGCACCTGGACGGCGATCTTGACGGTGTTGGCTTTTTCCATCTCGTTTGGGACTCGAATGCCAAGGGTCGCGAAGGATCCGGTCGGCACCTCGTTTGGATGCAGGCTGACATGGGCCTGCGCCGCGGTCGGCGCCAGCAGCGCGGAGGCGGCCACGATTGCGATTGCTGTTCGTCGCATAGTTCGTTCCTTTCGTTGGTCGATCGATCGCGGACGCGAAGATCGGGACTAGGACTGAGCCAACGCAAGGGACGGAGGGCCGCGCAGAGGACGGCTCGAGGCGAGCAACCGGAGCGCTGTCCCGTCGCCGCCACCTGGGCGCCGGCGACGGATGGCGAGCGCAACCGGGCCGCGAGGCCCCGCTTGCGAGCGCCGCGACAGGTGAACGATGATCTCCTCGCCCGGATAGCAGCCGAGGAAGAGTGAGATCGCCAGCAGGACCGCGGGCAGGACTCCGAGCAGGCATTCGATCACCGCACCGGGACCTCGACCTTCTGCGTGAACTGGTCGAAGGCCGAGACCCTGACCGTGATCCCCAGCTGCCATTCGCCACTGGCATTGAGAAGAGCGCCGGGAATCGTGTAGTGGCCGGGGCCGGCGAGCTGAGGTTCGAGCGGCAGGGAGATCCCCTTGTCGGGGAGGGCCGCGGTCACTTCGAGCTGCTTCACCTTGGCGTACGGGGCGCCGCTCTTGGCGTCGAAGAGGTAGATGTGGATCTCGTTGGCGCCGACCCTGGCCGGTTCGACGCTCATCTCCAGCTGGATCGGGCCGAAGGTGCTTTCGGCTGAGAAGGGGCCGGACTGAGCGGTGATCGGCGGCGCGTAGCTGGCCAGGGCGGCGGTCACGCCAAGGACGACGACCAGCAGCGCCACCTCGGCCCGCAGCGCCCGGCGCAGGATCAGCCCCGCGCGCCCGGGCGACTCGCCGCCGGCGGCGATCCGGTTCAGCCGCGGCAGCGATCGGCGCCGGTTGTAGGCGCCAATCCCGATCAGCGCCATCAGCAGGCAGAACTTGATCAGCACGGCGCGGCCGTAGCCGGTCGAGATCAGGTCATCGAGGTGGCGGACGTAGACGTAGGCCTGGATCAGGCCGGTGAGGAGGATCGCCCCGACCGCGATCAGCGCCACCTGCGAGAAGCGCGAGAGCGCGGCGGCGAGAAGGCGGCTGCGATCGCCGGGATCGAGCTCCCTGGTCCCGCGCGGGACGACGAACAGCAGCGCCGCGAGGCCGCCGAGCCAGACCCCCATCGCACCGACGTGGATCGCGTTGACCGGGAAGTTGAGCGCCACCGGCGACTGGGTGCTGCCGTGGCCCGAGAGCGCGGGGACGAGGACGACGAAGGCCAGCGGAACCGCGAGCAGCGCCGCCCGCGGCCAGGCGCCGGGTCCCCTTCCCTGCGCCGGGCGCAGCACCAGCGCGGCGAGCAGGCCGAAGACGACCCAGGCGAGGGCGGCGAGGCCCCAGATCGTCCCGAACTTGGTTTCCAGCGTCTCGCGGACGATCGACTCTTTGAGCGCCGAGAAGCCGGAGATCCCCGCTGCCTCGGCGCCCTCGAGCACGACGCCGGCGGCCGCGCTGATCGCGCCGAGCAGCGCGGCCAGGAGAGCCACGGCGCGCAAGCGAGCCACGAAAGCCCGCCCGGCACGCGAC
>DATCBF010000131.1:0-10895 GCA_036512025.1 Solirubrobacterales bacterium | reverse complement strand
CCGCCTGCGGCACCCCGCTCGTCGCCGCCCGTGGCGGCCAGGTCCAGTACGCCGGCTATGAGGGCAGCGCCGGCAACTACATCGTCATCGACGGCAAGGGCACGGGGTACGACTTCATGTACGCCCACCTGGCCGAACCCTCGCCGCTGCACACCGGCGAATCGGTCCGCACCGGCCAGCCGATCGGCATCGTCGGCGAGACCGGCGACGCCACCGCCTGCCACCTGCACTTCGAGATGTGGACCGCCCCGGGCTGGTACCAGGGCGGCAGCCCCATCGACCCGCTTCCGTTTCTGAAGAAGTGGGACCTCTACAGCTGAGCTCTTCGCTCCCCGGGTTCGGTCAGGCAGCCTCTCGCTTGGCCGGCTCCGGTGAAGATTCGAAACCCAGGGCTCCAAACGTGACGGGAATTCCAGTCTCCCCGGACCCTGCCAACCGTTCGGCCGCCTCGGCCTGAAGCTCCATCACCTGATCCAGCATCGACGCCAGCAGGGCGATGAAGTTGTCCCACCCCTGCTGGTCCAGAGATGTCGAGATCCAGCTGATGTGCCGATCCGGCCGCGCGTCAAAGCTGCCCGCCTCAAAGCTTCGCACCGCTTTTGTCAGAAGACCGTTCAGCATGGTTGCTGACACGCCACCCTGAATCGATTTCGGCAGCTTCGCCCAGTCGGCATCGCCAAACAGGGCGCGCCTGGTCCCCTGGTAGATGTGCTCCATCGACCCGCGACGCTTCACTTCTTCGATGCACTCGATGCAACCGTGTTTCTCCAACACCCTGAAGTGGTAAGAGACCTGAGACAGGGCCGGCCCATCGAGCTCCCGGGTGAAAGCGACGGGGCTGATCGGCCGCTCGTTGATCACTTCGAGAATCCGCACCCGCAAGGGGTGGGCGAGCGCTTTGGCCAGCCGCTGATCGAGTACTCCTGAGTCCTTCTCGGACTTTCTAGCTACCACGCGGGTTCCTCCGATAAGTCGAGGTTATTGAAGCTGCCAATGGAGCCTACGGCATGTTTGCGAGCAATTTGCGTGCGCATATTTGATCGGTTGAAACTCATTGATCAATGGAGTCGCTCTACCGGGTGGGTGGTCCGCACCGGCGCGGTTCTCCTGTCGGCTTGATTCAGAGCAGGGAACGAATTCACCGTCCTGGATCGCGGCCCCACCTGCCTGGCACAGCGATCCGAGGGGGGGTGAGACAAGGTGAAGATGCATACGTGCGAGCCGGTATTCCCGATGCCCGCGATCAGCAAGGGGAACTAACCATTGCGGGTTGAACAGAGCCGATCTGCCCCCGGAGCCTCGCCTGGCGGGGCCGGGGGTGGGTCGGCGACTAACCGGCCTTGACCGCGCAGCGCTCGCAGAGCCCGCGCAGGATCACGTCGTGCTCGGAGACATCGAAATCGACCTGCTCCGAGACCCTGGCGATTGCCTGCTCGAGCCTGGGGTCCTCGAAGGCCTCCATACGACCGCAGCCACGACAGATTGCGTGATGGTGATGGTGGCCGCTGGGACTGATCAGCTCGTAACTCGCGACTCCACGGGAGACCTCGATTCGCTGGACCAGGCCCAGCTCCTCGAGCTGGTCCAGCGTCCGGTAGACGCTCGCCCGGCCGACCGCGGCACTGCGGCTCCGCAGCTCCTCGTCCAGCTCCAGGGCAGTGACGGCGCAATCGTGGCCAGCCAGCGTCTCCACCACCGCCTTGCGGGCGCCCCCCTTGCGGTAGCCGGCGTCCTGCAACGCCGTCAGCGCGTGCTTCTCCCAGACGCTGTTGGCGGCATTTCCCATGCCCTCGATCGTAGCCACCCGATCAGGCCCTCCGCCGGCGCTGGAAAGTGGCGAGCCGACCCGCGGGCAGCGAGATCAGATAGATGGCGACGATCGCCAGCGCCACCGAGGCCCCTCCCGCCGTGCCGGCGTAGTAGGAGAGATAGAGGCCGGCGATGCCGGCGATCGCCGCAAGCCCTGCCGCCAGAGCCATCATCGGCGCCATCCGCTCGGTCAGCCGGCTCGCGGCGGCGGCCGGGCCGACGAAGACGGCGACGACGAGCAGGTTGCCCAGTCCCTGGACGGCGACCACTATTCCGGCGGCGAGCAAGATCAGCAGAGCGGCGTCGGCGAGCGCCGGGGAGACGCCCAGCGAGCGAGCGGCGCCGCGATCGAATCCGGCCACCAGCAGGCGCCCATGCAGGAGCCAGAGCGCGATACCGACCGCGACCGCAAGGCCCGCGGCGGTCGCCAGGTCGACATCGGTGGAGCCGAAGACATCGCCGAAGAGCAGCGTCTCTATCCCGGGCGGCGACTGCGGCGACAGCGCCAGCAGAACGCCGAGTCCGAACATCGTCGTGACGACGACCGCGACCGCGACATCGCGGGTCACCCCCGCGATCCTCGAGGCGGCGGCGATCGCAAGAGCCGCGACGACGATCGCCGGCACCGCGCCGAAGAGAAGGGGCACGCCGGCGATGGCGGCGATCACCAAGCCCGGGAACAGCGAGTGGGCAAGCGACTCGGCCGCGTATGAGAGGCCGTAGAAGACGACCCAGCAGCCGAGCGCCCCACCGGCGACGCCGATCAGGATCACCTCGGCGAGCGCCCGCTGCATGAAGGCCTGTTCAAGCGGCACGATCATCTTCAGTGGTGGTGATGAGGGGGAAGGATGCATTTGCCCTCGGTCCCGGGTATCTCAACGATGGCGCCACCGTAGGTCGCTTCCAGGACAGCGCGATCCAGGACGCGGCCCGGATCGCCGAAGGCGACCTGGCGCTTGTTCAGGCAGAGCACCAGATCCCAGTGCCGCGCCTGCTCGAGATCGTGGGTGGCGATCACCACCGCCCGCCCCTCCCCCGCCAGCTCGGCGATCAGCGCCTCCAGGCTCTGGGCGCTGGGGCGGTCGAGGCCGGTGAAGGGCTCATCGAGGAGGAGGATGCCGGCGTCCTGAACCAGTCCACGGGCGATCAGCACCCGCTGGCGCTGGCCACCGGAGAGCTTGCCGAAGGTCTCGCCGGCGACGGCGCCCAACCCGACTCGCTCCAGCGCCCGCGCCGCCGCCTCGCGGTCGCGACGGCCGGCGCGGCGCCACCAGGGCAGTCGCGAAAGCGTCCCCATCGTCGCCACGTCGAGGGCGGATACAGGGTAGTCGAGGCGCGAGCGCTCGGTCTGCGGCACCGTCCCACAGCGGGCGTTGACGCCCAGGGTCCCGGCGGCCGGCCGCAGCTCTCCGGTCAGCGCCCGCAACAGCGTCGTCTTGCCGCCTCCGTTGGGCCCGAGCAACGCCAGCCGCTGGCCCGGCAGAAGCGAGAAGGAGACATCGGAGACGGCCAGTGTCCCGTCATAGCCGGCGCCGAGGCCGTCGGCCTCGATCAGCGCCCGGGCCGGCATCCGTGCCTGCCTCCCGTGAACCCGCGAACCATTTCGTCGGCATTTGCCCTCTCCATCGCGATGTAGGTGGAGCCGTCGGAGTCGGCGGGGCCGAGCGTGTCGCCGTAGAGCGTGTAAGAGGCCGAAGCGCCGGTCTGGGCGGCGATCGCATCGGCGACCTTGGGGCTGAGCGAGCTCTCGGGAAAGATCGCGCGCACCCGCTCGCGGTCGATCAGCCCGACCAGCTCGCTCAGGTCCTTCGCGGACGGCTGCGCCTGAGTCGTCTGCGAGGGGATGACCGCGCCGACGACTTCGATCCCGTAGCGGTGGGCGAAGTAGCCGAAGGCGTCGTGGTCGGTGACCAGCTTGCGCCTGCCCGCCGGAACCGAGTCGATGCAGGCCGCGATCCCCGAGTCGAGCTTTCGCAGCTTGGCCAGATAGGCCCCCGCGTTGCGAGTGAAAAGAGCCCTCTTGCCGGGGTCGGCCTTGATCAGGCTCGCCTCGATCTGGCGCACCGCCGCCTCGGCGTTGCGGGGGTCGTGCCACCAGTGCGGGTCGTAATCGGAGGCCTCGGCCCCACTCGTCTCACCGGGCAGCCGGTCGGGGACGATCGCGCCCAGATCGACCACTTCGGCGTCGCTGCCGCTGTCGGAGACGACCTTGTCGACCCACTGGTCGAGGTTGTCGCCATTGGTGAAGACCAATTTGGCGGCGGCGGCGCCCTCCACGTCACTGGGGCGCGGCTCGTACTCGTGTGGGTCGGTATTGGGCTGCAGGATCTGGTCAACCGAGACCGCATCGCCACCGACCTCGCGGGCGAAATCTCCGATCTGGGTGGTCGTCGCGACCACGTCGAGCTGACCGGCTCCACCGCCACCGGCGCTGCCACAACCGGCGAACAGCAGCGGCAGCGCCAGCAGAGCCGCCGCGGCGACAGCCGCCCCCCGTGGCAATTTCGCGATTTCGCGTGCCGCGACCGCGAGGACGAAGACAGCGCCGGCGACGACGGCAATCGTCGCCCCCGGCGGAGCGTCGGTCTTGACCGAAAGCCAGAGCCCCGCGGTCCCCTCCACCGCGACCAGGATGACGCTGGCCAACTGCCAGGGACGCATCCGCTCAAAGAAAAGGCGGGTTGTGATCGCGGGGACGACGAAGAGCGCGGTGACGAGCAGGGCGCCGACGACCGACAGGGCCGCCGTGGTGGCGAGGGCGATCAACCCGAGCAGGGCGAGGTCGAGCATCCGCCCTCCGGCCCCGACCGAGCCGGCCGCCTCGGGGTCGAAGCCGCCGGCGAGCCAGCGTTCGCCGACCAGCAGCGTCGCCGCGAGTGTCGCCGCCGCGGCGAGCGCGGCGAGCGCGATATCGCCCCCGTCGACCAACAGCAGGCTGCCGAAGAGGAGGGTCTCGATGTTCGCGCCGGAGCCGAAGACATCGCTGGCGAGAATCACTCCCGCCGCCAGGCAGCCGACCAGGACGATGGCGACGACGCTGTCGCGCCCCTCGTCTTTGCCGCGCGAGAGCGCCACCGTGCCGACCGTAAAGACGATCGCGGCGCCAAAGGCGCCGAGTGCCGCGGCGAAGCCGAGGCCATCGGCAAGGATCAGGCCCGGGAAGGCCGCGGTGCCGACCGAGTGGGAGAAGAAGGCGAGGCCGCGCAGGACGATCCAGGTGCCAAGCAGGCCGGCCGGGATCGCGAGGATCAGAATCTCGACGAGGCCCCGCTGGACGAATGGGAGCTGAAAGGGGTCAAGCACGATTCGGGCATTAAATCAGAATGAGATCCATTTTCATTTTGGTTGACTTGCCCAGCGCTCTTTGAGCTCCACCGCCGCCAGGGCAAGCGCGACGGGGACCGTCGCCGGCAGCTCGTTAACGGTCAGAAACAGCAGGTCGAAGGCAAGCCCGAGAGCAGCGGCCAGAATTGCTCCCTGGAGCTGGCGGCGCCTCGAGCCGGCCAGCAGGCAGCCGACGGTGGCGGCGATGAAGAGATCGCCGAAGCCCATCTGAGCGGAGCCGAAGTGGGCGACGTGTAGGCGTGGCAGCGTCCCCGGCGAGGCCGCGGTGAGGGTCGCGTTCGGGCCCTGCAGGAGATCGGAGGCGACGAACCAGGTGTCGATCGCCGCCATCGCGTAGACCCCGAGCTTCAGCCAGTAGGCGGGGACGACGGAGACCAGCAGCCAGCCGAGGCCGATACAGCCCAGCGCCGAGAGCGCCAGCGCCGCGCTCTGCCCGGCAAGCGATCCCGTCGAGGCCCAGGCCAGCGCGAACAGCGGCACGACCGCCGGCGCCCAGGCCGGCCGCGACCCCCGAACCAGCAGCGCCAGCGCCAGCGCCGCGAACGGCGGCACCGCCACCAGCGCCAGCCAGGCAAGCGCGGTCGCTGAATCCGAATAGAAATTGACGACCGCGATCACGACCACGATCGACCCCGCCGGCACCAGCGCCCACCAGCGGCTCCTCAGGCCCGCCGGCAGCGGCAGAGCCCGCGCCTTCGGCAGGGCCACGAGCGCGGCCTGAACCAGGCTGAGGATCGCTATCGATACGGCAAACGACGGCACGCGACTAATTGTCAGGCCGCGTCGCGGTTACTCCCACTCGATCGTCGCCGGCGGCTTCGACGAGATGTCCAGCGCCACCCGATTCACATCGGCGATCTCGTTGATTATGCGGTTGGAGACTCGCTCCAGGAGGTCGTAAGGGAGACGGGCCCAGTCGGCTGTCATCGCATCGTCGGAGGTGACGGCGCGGATCACTATCGGGTAGGCGTAGGTGCGGCCGTCACCCTGGACTCCGACCGAGCGGACCACCGGCAGCACGCAGAACGACTGCCAGAGCTGGCGATAGAGCTCAGCGGCGCGGATCTCTTCCTGCAGGATCGAATCGGCGGCACGGAGGATGTCCAGCCGCTCTTTGTTGACCTCGCCGCCGACGATCCGGATCCCGAGGCCGGGACCGGGAAAGGGCTGGCGCCAGACCATGCGCTCCGGCAACCCGAGCTCGGCGCCGACGGCACGGACCTCGTCCTTGAACAGCATCCGCAGCGGCTCCACCAGCTCGAACTCGAGATCGTCGGGCAGGCCGCCGACGTTGTGATGGGACTTGATCGTCGCCGCGTGGTCGCTGCCACCGGACTCGATCACGTCGGAGTAGAGCGTGCCCTGGACCAGGAAGTTGACGTCATCGAGCTTCTCGGCCTCCTCCTCGAAGACGCGGATGAACTCGGCGCCGATGATCTTGCGCTTGGTCTCGGGATCGTCGACCCCGGCCAGCTTGGCGAGGAATCGCTCTTCGGCGTCGACGTGGACGAGGGGGATGCCGAACTGGCTGAACGCCTCCACCACCTGACCGGCCTCGTTCAAGCGCATCAGGCCATGGTCGACGAAGACGCAGGTCAGCCTCTCCCCCACGGCCCTGTGCACGAGCAGAGCGGCGACCGAGGAGTCGACGCCGCCGGAGAGGCCGCAGATGACCCGGCCCTCGCCGACCTGGGCCCGCACCTTGGCAACCTGGTCGGCGATCACCGACTGCGGCGACCACTGCTGCTCGCAGCCGACGATGTCGCGCAGGAAGCGGGTCAGGATCTCGGTCCCGTAAGGGGTGTGGACGACCTCGGGGTGGAACTGGATGCCGTAGAGGCCGCGCTCGGGGTGCTCGCAGGCCGCCACCGGCGAGCCGGGGCTGGAGGCCAAAGCCGTGAACCCCTCGGGCGGCTCGAATACCGCGTCGCGGTGGCTCATCCAGCAGTGCTGCTCCTCGGGCAGGCCGCCGAGCAGGCGGCCGCCGCCATCGCGCAGGACGAGGTCGGTGCGGCCGAACTCGCCCGCCTCGGCCCCTTCGACCTTGCCGCCGAGCGACTGGACCATCGCCTGCATCCCGTAACAGATGCCCAGCATCGGAATCTCGAGATCGAGCAACTGCGTGGGAAAGGCAGGGGCCCCCGGCTCGTAGACCGAAGCCGGGCCACCGGACAAGATCAGCGCCTTGGGGGCGCGCTCGCGGATCTTCTCCACCGTCGTGGTCGACGGCAGCAACTCGGCGAAGACCCCACATTCGCGGATTCTTCGCGCAATCAGCTGTGAGTACTGGCCCCCGAAATCGAGGACCAGCACCTCCTCCAGAGCCTTAACGTCGTCCCGAGAAAGCTCAGGAGCGGCGACTGGCTCAGTCATCCGAGACGGCCACCCCCGCCGATACTGCGGCCCGGCCATTCGAACCCATGCCGACGGACTGCTCGTTCTGCAGTTTCTTGCCCTCGCTCATCAGCGCCGGCGCGACCATCACCTCGGCCCGCTGGAAGGAACGGATGTCCTCGTAGCCACAGGTGGCCATCGAGGTTTTCAGCGCCCCCATCAGGTTGAAGGTGCCGTCGTTCTCCTGGGCCGGGCCGAGCAGGATCTCCTCCATCGTCCCGTCCTGCTTGGTCGCGACACGGGTGCCGCGCGGCAGCGAGGGATGGAAGGTCGCCATGCCCCAGTGGAAACCGCGTCCGGGGGCCTCCTTGGCGCGGGCGAGCGGCGAGCCGACCATGACCGAGTCGGCGCCACAGGCGATCGCCTTGGAGACGTCGCCGCCGGTGCGCATGCCGCCGTCGGCGATCACGTTGACGTACTCGCCGGTCTCCAACATGTGCTGGGAGCGAGCGGCGGCGACGTCGGCGATAGCCGTCGCCTGGGGGACGCCGATCCCGAGCACCCCGCGGGTGGTGCAGGCAGCGCCGGGGCCGACCCCGACGAGGACGCCGACCGCGCCGGTCCGCATCAGGTGCAGGCCGGTCGAGTAGGAGGCGCAGCCGCCGACGACGGTCGGCACCGGCACCTCGGAGATGAACTCCTTCAGGTTGAGCGGCTCGACCGTGGTCGAAACGTGTTCGGCGGAGATGACCGTGCCCTGGATGACGAGGATGTCGATCCCGGCCTCGACCGCGACCTCATAGGTCTCACGCACTTTCTGCGGGGTCAGAGAGCCGCAGGCGACGGCGCCCCGGGCCTTGATTTCGGCGATCCGCCGGCCGATCAGCTCTTGCTTGACCGGCGTCGCGTAGACCTCCTGCATCATCTTCGTGGCGACGTGCTTGGGAGCGGCGGCGATCTTCTCCAGCTGCTCCTCGGCGTTCTCGAAGCGGGTCCAGATCCCCTCCAGGTTCAGCACTCCGAGCCCGCCCAGCTCGTTGACGAGCACGGCGGTGTCGGGGCTGACCACGCCGTCCATCGCCGAGGCGACCAGCGGCAGGTCAAAACGATACGGGCCAAGGTTCCAGCTGATGTCTATGTCGTCAGGGTCGCGAGTGCGGCGCGAGGGAACGATCGCGATGTCATCGAATCCGTATGCGCGCCGCCCCTTCTTGCCCCGACCGATTTCGATCTCCATGCAGTCCTCCGAAGGGGGTGGCTTGAAGAGCCAGACTACACCTCGACGGGGACCTCCAAATCACGCACCTCGACGTTGGGCAGGATGCGCTCGATCTGGCGCCGGTCGACGGTGCCGGCGCCGAAGTGCTGGGTCGACTCGGCGCCACAGGCGACGCCGTAGGAAAGGCAGTCGGCGGGGCTGCTGCCGTCGTAGCGGGCAGCGACATAGCCGGCGAGGAAGGCATCGCCGGAGCCAACCGTGGAAACCGGGTCCAAGGCCGCGGTCTGGACCTCGAGGAAGCGGCGGTCGCCGTCCTCCTCGATCACCGCGACACAGCCTTCGGGACGGGTGATGACCGCCTCGCCGGCGCCAAGCCGGACCAGCTCGGCAAGTCCTTGGGCGAGGTCGCCGCGATCGGCGAACTCCTGGCCGACCAGCTCCTCGGCCTCGCGCTCGTTTGGCGTCACCACCGAGGCGCCGGCGCGAAGCCCGGCCAACATCGCCTCTCCCTCGGCGTCGAGCACGACGGTGATGCCGCGCTCGCGCAGGTCCTTGATCAGGCGCGCGTAGAGATCGTCGCCGGCTCCCGGCGGAAGCGTCCCGGCCAGAATGCAGAGCTTGACCCCGCCCGAGAGGTAGGCGATCCGCTCGAAGAGCCGCTTCACCTCCTCGGGGCTGACCGCTGGGCCGCGCTCGTTGATCTCGGTCTGCTCACCGGAGGTGGGGTCGATCACCGCCAAGTTGACGCGGGTCTCGGCGGCGATGCGGATGAAGTCGGTGAGGACCGACTCCTCGTGCAGCTGTTCGAGCACTCGGGTGCCAGTCGGGCCGCCGGCGAAGCCGGCCGCTATCACCGGCCGGTCAAGCAGACTGAGGGCGCGGGCGATGTTGATGCCCTTGCCTCCGGCCACGGTGCGGCTCTCGACCGCGCGGTGACGTCGGCCGAGACGAAAGTTGGGTACCGCGATCGTGCGATCGAGCGCAGCGTTCAGCGTCACCGTCAGGATCAATTTCCCAGCTCCCCGTTGCGACGTTGGCGGCTCACGCCTCTCCTCTCCTCGGATTGACGCGGATCGGATCCTCTTCGCCTCTCCTGCGGCGCAGGCGACGGCGCAGGAACACAGTGCCAATCAGTATCACGAACATGACCACTCCGAGCAAAATTTTGTTTTCGGAGACAAAGCCGCGGACGCGATCGAAGAGGTCTGCCCTAGGCAAGGCGCGGCCGGCTCGAATCGGCACCACGGCAGCCGACAGGCCCTCGACAAAGACCCGGGACCGGCCGAGGATGGCGCCGCGGCGGACCGGGCCCTCGACCTCTGCCGGCGCCTTGGTCACAACCGAGAGGCGCTGTCCGGGGCGCAGCCCGACGGTGACGGTGCGGGCAGCGCGCAGCGGCAACTCCCCCCCGGCGTAGCGAATCGAGGGGTCGGCGAGGTCCTGGCCGGCATGGACCGCCACCCGACGGTGGTAGAGCGAGAAGCCGTAGTCGAGCAGCCGCAGGTTGTCGAGGAAGCGATCGGCATCGGTAGGGGCGCCGATCACGGCGGAGATCAGCTCCACGCCCTTGCGCCTGCCCGACCCGACCAGGACATAGCCGGCATCGAAGGTGTGGCCGGTCTTGACCCCGTTGACCCAAGGCGCCATCCGCAGGAGCTCGTTGATCGAGGCGATCTTGCGCGGTGGGCTCAGGCTGCGCAGCTCGGCGCTGCGGGAGGCCGCGATCTTGGCGAAGAGCGGGATCCGCAAGAGCCGCCGCGTCAGCGTCGTCAGGTCGCGGGCGCTGGAATAATTGCCGCGCTGGTCGAGGCCGACCGGGTTGGCGTAGTGGGTGTCGGAGAGCCCCAGCGCCGCAGCCCGTTGGTTCATCTGACGGACGAAGGCGCGCTCGGAGCCGCCCGCGGCGAGAGAGAGGTCATAGGCAGCGTCGTTGCCACTGCGCAGGATCAGCCCGTAGAGGAGGTCGCGGACGCTGATCCGCTGGCCGACGCGCAGGCCCAACAGCGACTCGCCGTAGATCGGCGAGTAGGGGGCCGCCGTGACGATCTTCGACGGTGAGAGCTCATGCAGGGCGACGTAGGCGGTCATCAGCTTGGTCGTGCTGGCGATCGGCAGGTGACGGGCGGCGGCATGCGAGGCCAGCACGTCGCCGCTGCGAGCGTCGACCAGCGCCCAGGCGCGGGCCTCG
>DATCBF010000130.1:0-3509 GCA_036512025.1 Solirubrobacterales bacterium | reverse complement strand
TAGACCGTGATTTCGACCGGGATGATCGTCCCCGTTTCGGCCTGGGTCTGCGAGTTGAAGGCTTTGCAGAACTCCATGATGTTGACGCCGTGCTGGCCCAGCGCCGGGCCGACCGGCGGCGCCGGGTTGGCGTTGCCTGCCTGGATCTGCAGCTTGATGAGTGTGAGGACTTTTTTAGCCATAGGCGGTTGAGGAGGGTAGCGGGCCGGGAGTTAAATCTTCTTTACCTGGTCGTAGCCGACCTCGACCGGGGTCTCGCGGCCGAAGATCGAGACCAGAACCTTGAGTTTGGCGGCGTCCTCGTTGATCTCGGCGATCTCGCCGGAGAAATCCGAGAGCGGCCCGGAGATGACCTTGACCGATTCCCCGATCGTGAACTGGGCCTGGGTGCGCGGCCGCTCGGCGGTCTCGCGGTGCAGGAGGCGGTCGACCTCCGGTTTGGAGAGCGGCACCGGTTTGTTGCGAGCGCCGACGAACCCGGTTACGCCGGGAGTGTTCTTGACCAGCCCCCAGGCGTCGTCCGTCATCTCCATATTGACCAGGACGTAGCCGGGCATCGTCCGTTTCTCTTTCTGGATTTTCTGCCCGTCCTTCATTTCCGAGATCTGCTCGGTGGGGACGACAACCTGGCGCACGTTGCGGTTCTGGCTCATCGTCTGAACCCGGTGCTCAAGGTTGTGCTTGACCTTGTTCTCGTGCCCGGAATAGGTGTTGATCACATACCAGCGATACATCTGAAGCCTTTGTTCGGGGATCCCGGAACTACAGGATCCGCTTGATCAGGAAGTTGAAGGCGGCGTCAAGAGCGCCGAGATAGGCGGCCGCGACGGCGACGAAGATGATCGTGACCGCGGTCGCCTGGATCAGGGTCTCGCGGTCCGGCCACTGCACCTTCTTCAGCTCGGCCCAACAGGAGGTGAGGAAACCGATTACGCCGCCCCGCTGCCGTTCTCCGGCGGCCTGCTTCTGTTTGCGGGCAAGCTGCTCGGACTCGCGCCGCTTCTGCTCGCCGCGGCTGCGCTTTTCGGCCTCCTTGACGCGCTTCTGCTCGGCGCGACGGTCGGCACGCGAGGTCTTGGGGGCGTCGGGCGTCTCCAGCGTGCTTTCGGGAGCACCCGCGGCCATCCCGGCCTCCATCGCCTCGATCTCGGCTATGTCGCCCGAGACCGGGACCTGGGTGTTGTGCTGGGCGCGGGACTCGACACCCCGCGCATCGCCGAGGCGTTTGTTCTCCTCGGCTTCGCGAGCGCGGCGCTCGGCCTTGCGCTGTGCGCGGGTTTTGGCCATGGCCGGTTACCGCGTCTCCTTGTGGGCCGTGTGGCGCCCACACCAGCGGCAGAACTTGCGCAGCTCGACGCGATCCGGGGAGTTTCGCCGGGACTTGTTTGTCTGATAGTTGCGACGCTTGCAGTCTTCGCAAGCCATCGTTACCGCAATGCGGACATCTCCGCGAGCCATTGCACCCTCGATTAAGTACAGACGCCATTACAGAAGAAAAACCCCGGGCCGAGGCACGAGGCTGCGCGAAGGATAGCGGCCTCAGAGCCCGAGGGTCTTGGCGATGATGTTGCGCTGGATCTCGGAGGTGCCGCCGTAGATCGTGGAGACCAGCGCGGTGCGGACAAGTCGCTCCATGTCGTACTCGGAGGAGTAGCCATAACCGCCCATCAGCTGCATTCCCTCGAGGGCGATCCGCTTGGTGACCTCGGTGACGTGGAGCTTGACCATCGAGGCCTCGCGAGGCAGCATCCGGCCGGGATCTTCGTCGGTGAGAGTCGCGACCCAGCGGGTCATCAACCGCGCTGCCTCGAGATCGGTGGCCATATCGGCAAGGCGATGCTGGAGGGCCTGGAAGGAGCCGATCGGGCGGCCAAACTGGCGGCGCTCCTTGACATAGGCGAGGGCGTCGTCGAAGGCGCGCTGGGCGATCCCGAGCATCGTCGCGGCGAGGATCAACCGCTCGACATTGAGGCCGGCCATCAGCTGCGTCCAGGCCTGATCGACCTCGCCCAGCACCGCGTCCTCGGGAACGGCACAGTCGGTGAAGTAGACGTAGTTGGTCTCCCTACCCCCCATCGTGTCGATCGGCTTCACTTCCATGCCGTCGGCGCCGCTGGGCGCCCAGAGCATGGTCAGGCCCTCGTGCTTGGAGTCGCCTTTGGTCGTCCTGCAGACGACGAGGACGTGGTCGGAGATGTGGGCGTTGGAGATGAAGACCTTCTGGCCGTTGATGACAAAGCCGCCGTCGACCCGCTCGGCAAAGGTCGTCAACGAGCCGACGTCGGAGCCGGACTCGGGCTCGGTCATCGCGATCGCCTCGACTGCCCCACCGGCGATCCCGCCGAGGATCTTCGCCTTCTGCTCCTCACTGCCGAAGCGACTGGTCGCGCCGGCGACGATCAGCGTCGTCGAGTAGCCACCGATCGGGGCCAGACCCCGCGCGGTCTCCTCCATGAAGAGGCAGGCGTCGAGCATCGAGCCGCCCGAGCCGCCGTAGGCCTCGGGGATCGTGACCCCGAGCCAGCCCAAATCGGCCATCTTCCGGTACAGCTCGAAGCTGTGGTGGTCCTTATGAGAGTCGGTGAGCCGCTCGCGCTGCTCCTGCGTGCCGCACTCGCGGCTGCAGAAATCGCGAATCGCGGCGACGAAGTCGGCCTGCTCGTCGGTCAGGGAGAAGTCCATCGGCGCGAGAGCCTATAGGCACGAGGCGGCGTCTGGCTACCCAGCAAGCGTCAGATTTCGAACCTCTCGTGCCTGGGCGATTTCTGAAATGTGACAGACCAGTTCGGGTTGCTGCCACCCGGGGGATCGGACGAAATCGGGTGAATGCATGCGAACTGGTCTGGCGAGGCGCCCAGAAGGTCCGAGCGAGTAGAAAGGCTGTCGCCGTGGTCAGGCCCAGCCGCAACGACATCCGGGAGGCTGCTCGAGCCTTCGCCCACGAGTGGGAGGGCGAGACGAGGGAGCGAGGCGAGGCGCAGAGCTTCTGGACCGACTTCCTCCTGATGTTCGGGATTCAGCGCCGGAGGGTTAATGCGGCCTTTGAGCGACACGCTCGCCGGACCTCTACCGGGGGCGGCGGCTTCATCGACCTGTTGTGGCCGGGGATGTTGCTGGCGGAGCACAAATCTGCCGGCGAGGATCTGGACGAAGCGCTCGATCAGGCGCTGGACTACATCGAGGGCCTGGACGAACAAGACATGCCCCGGCTGATCGTCGTTTCCGACTTCGCCCGGGTGAAGGTGCTTGATCTTGAGGCCGAGCCTCGAGAGGCGTTCGAATTTCCCCTAGGGGAGCTGCCCCGGGAGGTGGATCGCTTTCTGGTCCTCGCCGGCTATACGAGTCTGAAATTCGAGACCGAGGATGCGGTCAACGTCAAGGCTGCGGAGCTGCTGGGGAAGGTCTACGACGAGATCGCTGCGACGGGCTACCCCGACCACTCGCTCCGCATTTTCATCGTGCGTGTCCTGTTCCTGCTGTTCGGCGATGACACTGGCCTGTGGCCACGG
>DATCBF010000129.1:0-4847 GCA_036512025.1 Solirubrobacterales bacterium | reverse complement strand
CCCGGTCGAGATCAGCCTCTCCAGCATCGAGACCGAGGACGGGGTCCTCGCCACTGCCGCCGTCCGCGACATCAGCGACCGCACCGAAGGCGAGCGCGAACGGGCTCTGCTCGAACAGCTGAACCAGGCCCGGCGGCTGGAGAGCGTCGGCCAGCTCGCCGGTGGCATCGCCCATGACTTCAACAACATCCTCGGTGTGATCATGAACTACGCGGAGTTCGTCTCCGATGAGCTCGACGCCGACTCTCAGGCGCGCCAGGACGTCGATGAAATTCGCCGCGCCGCCGAGCGCGCCGCGGCGCTGACTCGTCAGTTGCTGATCTTCAGCCGCCGCGAGGTGGTCAAACCCGAGCTGCTCTACCTGCGCGATGTCGTCAATGAGTTGGAGAACCTCCTGCGCCGAGCACTCGGAGAGCGGGTCGAGCTGATCACACGCTTCGGCGACGATCCCTGCCCGGTGGAGGCCGACCCGGGACAGATCGAGCAGGTCTTGGTCAATCTCGCTGTCAATGCCCGCGACGCGATGCCCGACGGCGGGCGCCTGGTGATCGAGGTCGACACGACCGACCTCGACGAGGAGTACGCCTATATGCACCCCGATACTGAGGCCGGGACATACGTGCGGCTGAAGGTGAGCGACACCGGCCTCGGCATGGACGAGGAGACGATTAGCCGGGCCTTTGAGCCCTTCTTCACCACCAAGGGCAAAGGCGAAGGGACGGGCCTCGGCCTAGCGACCGTCTACGGGATCGTGACCGGGGCCGGCGGCCGCGTCGACATCTACTCCGAGCCGGAGATGGGGACGACGATCAAGATCCATCTGCCTGCCAGCGAGGCAGCCCCTGGCGAGAGCGAGGCCCGGAGCGACGAGCGCCCGGCTGGCAGCGGCGAGGTGGTGCTGGTCGTCGAGGACGAGTCAGATGTGCGGCGGATGGCCGAGCGCATCCTCACCAAAGGCGGCTACTCGGTGCTCGCCACCAACGGCGGCGCAGAAGCGCTTGAGGTCTGCGGTCAGGTCGAGCAGCCGATCCACCGCTCCTGACCGACGTGATCATGCCGGGGATGCTCGGCACCGAGCTGGTCGAGCAGGTCAAGGGCCTGAGGCCCGAGCTGCCGGTGATCTTCATGTCCGGCTACAGCCACGAGGTGCTGGCGCCAGGTGCGCTCGCCGAGAACGGCGGCAGTGCCTTCATCGAGAAGCCCTTCGGCGCCGGCGAGCTGCTGCGGGCTGTTCGCGGCTTGCTCGACGCCGAAGGGAGGGGGGACCGTGGCGTCTGACTCTGTCACGCCTGATGTTGAGGCAGCTCGATCTAGCGTCCTGGTCACCGACGATCGCCCCGAGATCTTGCGGTTGGTCAACCGCGCCCTGGGAGAGGAGTACGACTGCGCATTCGCGGGCGGGGTCGCCGAGGCACGGGAGAAGCTCCTCGCCAAGAGCTTTGATCTCGCTCTCTGCGACATTCAGATGCCGGGCGAGTCGGGCCTCGTCCTGGTCGAGGAGATCGCCCGCGACTATCCGGATATGGCGGTCGTCCTCGTCACCGGTGTCGATGACCCAGCGGTGGCCGAGAAGACGTTTCAGCTGGGGGCACATGGCTATCTGGTCAAGCCGTTTTGGCCGGGGCAGCTGCTGATCACGGCGGCGAACGCCCTGCGCCAGCGACGGCTGGAACTTGCCGAGCAGGCTCACAGCAGAGCTCTTGAGGAGCGGCTGCAGCTGTTGATGGACAGGGCCCCTGTCCCAATTTACGTCAAGGACAGAGATCGTCGCTACATGGTGGCCAATCGGATTGCCCACGAGGTTGCCGGGCTGGAGCCCAACGACCTGGTCGGGCTTATAGATCGCGACATCATGCCGGCAAAAGCGGAGCGCTTTGTCGCGGCAACCGATCGCCTGATCCTCGACGAAGGTGAGAGCTATGAGGCCGAGGAGACGATCGTGGTCGGCGACGAGGAGAGGACCTTTCTCACCGTCAAGTTCCCATTCGTTGACGACGGCAGCAAGGTGGCCGGGATCATGGGGATCTCGACTGACATCACCGGGAAGAAGCAGGCTGAATCGTTGCGAGAGGAACTGGCGGTCGCACAGGAGCAAGCGATCGAGGAGCTGCGCGCCTCGCGTCAGGAGACGGTCGAGCGCCTCGCCCGGGCGATCGAGATGCGCGACGAGGAGACCGGTGAGCACGTCAACCGCATGGCCGCGATCACCGCCTATCTCGGCGGCCAGCTAGGGCTGGAGCGTGAGCGGGTGATGCTGCTGCGAGCGGCGGCGCCGATGCACGACGTCGGCAAGATCGCCACCCCCGACGACATCTTGCAGAAGCCAGGGCCGCTGACCCCGCAGGAGCGGCAGGAGATGGAGCGCCACACCGTGGTCGGCCACGAGATCCTTGCCGACTCCGACAGCGAGCTGCTGCAGGTCGCGGCGACGATTGCCTTGAGCCACCACGAGCGCTGGGACGGGGGTGGCTACCCGCAGGGCCTGAGCGGCGAGGACATCCCGCTGGAGGGCCGGGTCGCCGCTGTCGCCGATGTCTTCGATGCCCTGCTCAGCGATCGCTGTTACCGGCCGGCGATGAGCGTCGATGAAGCCGTCCGGACGATCCGCGAGGGCAAGGGCACTCACTTCGATCCCCATGTCGCCGACGTCCTCTTGCGCCACGTCGAGGAGGTGCTCTCCTTTCGTGGCTGAGCTGACAGACGGCGCGGCTGTCGGGGTCGAGCGCCGCGGCAGCGGTGGTTGGGACAGCGTCCTCGAGACCGAGGCCTACGAGGTATCGCCAGGCGGGGAGTGGCGCTCGGAGCTTTGGCGGGTCGCCGTCACCCAGTTCAACCAGTCAGCCGACCTGCTCGGTCTCAGCGACGATGCCCGCGCCCGCTTGCTGGAGCCGCGTCGGGCGATCGTCGCCAACTTCCCGATTCGCCGTGACAGCGGCGAGATCCAGAGCCTGACCGGTTACCGCGTCCAGCACACCTTCGCGCTCGGGCCGACCAAGGGCGGCGTCCGTTACGCCCCCGGCGTATCGCTCGGTGAGTGCGCGGCGCTGGCGCTGTGGATGAGCCTCAAGTGCGCGTTGCTGGGGTTGCCGTTCGGAGGCGCCAAGGGTGGGGTGCGCTGTGATCCAAATCGTCTTTCCGCCGAGGAGATGGAGCGGATCACGCGGCGCTTCGCCAGCGAGCTCGTCCCCGTGATCGGCCCTGACCGCGACATCCCCGCGCCCGACATGGCAACCGGCGAACGCGAGATGTCGTGGTTCATGGACACCTACTCCCAGCACGTCGGACGCCCTTCCCCTGGTGTCGTCACCGGCAAGCCGATCGTGCTTGGCGGCACCGAGGGGCGCAAGGCGGCGACCGGGCTGGGGGCGACGATCTGCGCCGAGGCGATGATGGCGCGGCTCGGCCGTGGCGTCGCCGGCTCGCGGGTCGCGATTCAGGGCTTCGGCAACGTCGGCGGCGTGATCGCGACCGAGATGGCCAAGCGCGGGGCCTCAATCGTCGCCCTCTGTGACGTCACCGGCGGCATCGTCAACCCGGAGGGGATCGATGTCGAAGAGGCATTGAGGTGGGTTGCGGAGAACCGTTTCCTGCGCGGCTTCCCGGGTGCGACCGAGGCGACTCGCGCCGGGATGCTGGAGACGCCCTGCGAGATCCTGATCCCGGCTGCCCTGGAGTGCCAGATAACCGCCGAGAACGCCGGCCGGCTCGATTGCGGCCTGATCGTCGAGGCCGCCAACGGCCCAACCACCCCCGAGGCTGACGAAATCCTCGCCGAGCGTGGGATCCCGATTGTCCCCGACCTGCTCGCCAACGCCGGCGGCGTCACCGTCAGCTACTTCGAGTGGGCCCAGGACCAGCAGCGCTACTCGTGGCAGGCCGATGAGATCGAATCTCGCCTCCGCAAGCACCTGGAGGCGGCGGTGGATCGGATCGCCGAGGCCGCGGCGCGCTTTGACGTGGGTTGGCGCCAGGCCGCTCAGGCGGTCGCGATCGCCCGGGTCGCCGAGGCGGCGCGACTGAGGTCGGTGTATCCGTGAGCGAGAAGCTCCCGATCCTGCTGGTCGAGGACGACGAGGTCTTCGCCGCGATTGCGACCGAGGTGTTGGCGCCGATCGCCGAGGTGATCTGGGTGGCGACCGGGGAGGAGGCGATCGCGCTGGCGCCGAGCCGGGAGTGGAGCCTTGTCGTCACTGACATCGAGCTGCCCGGGATCGACGGCATCGAGTTCCTGAAGGCCGTCAAGGCGGCTCACCCCCGCCTCGCGACCCTTGTCCTCTCCGGCCACGCCAGCTTCGATTATGCGCTGGCCGCGATTCGCGCCAGCGCCGACGACTACATGACCAAGCCAGTCGAGCCCGCGATCTTGGCCGCCAAGGCCGCCGAGCTGATTGCGGTCACCCACGAGCGTCGCGCGCCCAAGCGTGAGGTCGCTCTCGCCGTCGGCGCCCACCCCGACGACGTCGAGATCGGCTGCGGCGGCCTGCTGCTGCGCCACACCGCGGCCGGAGACGAGGTCGCCGTTCTCACCCTGACCGGAGGAGAGGCGGGCGGCGAGGTAGCCGACCGGGCGAGGGAGTCCGAGCGCGCGGCGGAGTTGATGTCCGCGCGCCTGATCCACACCGACCTCCAGGACACCAGCGTCAGCGACGCCGGGGTGACGATCGAGACGATCAAACGGGCGATTGATGAGACCGGCGCGACCACGATTTACACGCACACGCCGCGCGACGTCCACCAGGACCACCGCAACGCCCACAACGCGACGCTGGTCGCGGCGCGGGAGGTTCCGCGCGTCTACTGCTACCAGAGTCCCTCGTCCACGGTCGAGTTCCAGCCGACCCGCTTTG
>DATCBF010000128.1:0-3097 GCA_036512025.1 Solirubrobacterales bacterium | reverse complement strand
TAGAGCCTGCGGGGAAGGGGGCCGATGTCGCCGCGATGTCGTAGCTGCTCGCCGGTGCCGACGGAGCTGCGGGCCGCGGCGAGCCTGCTTGAGCGCCGCTGGACGCTGGCGACGATCTACGCCTGCTCCAGCGGCGCCGTCCGCTTCAACGAGTTCCGCCAGTCGCTGCCCGGGGTCTCTCCGACCACGCTCTCGGACCGCCTCGAGCAGCTCGAGGCGGAGCACATCGTCGAGCGGCGGCTGGTTCCCGGCCGCCCGCCCCACACCGAGTACGTGTTGACGGCGCGCGGGAAGCGCCTCGCCCTCGCCGTCGCCGGGCTGCTCGAGAACCAGGCTGGTTGACGGCTCAGCCCTGCTGTTCGGTCGGGCGGATCAGGATCTCGTTGAGGGAGACGTGGGAGGGGCGGGTCACCGCGTAGGCGATCACGTCGGCGATGTCGGATGCCTCGAGCATCTGGATCTCGGCGAAGCGTTCGCGCACCTGCTCCCTGACCCCGTCGCGGATGTGGTCGGAAAGCTCTGTCGCCACGGCCCCGGGCTCGATGATGGTCGAGCGGACCTTGCGGCCGGCGAACTCCTGGCGGAAGGACTCGCTGAAGGCGCCGACCCCGTGCTTGGTCAGGTTGTAGACACCCGAGCCGGCGCGGGCGAGGCGGCCGGCGACGGAGCTGATGTTGATGACGTCGGCGCAGCCCCGCTCGGAGTCCTCGGCCGCCGCCAGCAGGTGTGGCACGGCGGCATGGGTGGTGTTGATCAGGCCCTTGAGGTTGAGGTCGATCATCCGGTCCCACTCCTCGGTGGGCGCGTTCTCGATCGGCCCCAGCAGCATCTGGCCGGCGTTGTTGACGACGATGTCGAGCCTGCCCAGCTCATCGACGGTACGGTCGACGGCGGCGATGGCCTGCTCCTGGTCGGTGATGTCGGACTGGATCGCCAGGGCGGTGTGGCCCTGGCCACCGATCTCGCCGCTCAGCCGCTCCAGTCGCTCGAGCCGGCGGGCGGCCACCGCGACTTTGGCCCCCTGGGCCGCCAGCGAGCGCGCCGTCGCCTCGCCGATGCCGCTGCTGGCGCCGGTGATCAGCGCAACGGTTCCGTCAAGTGAGGTCGTCATCGCGTTCCCTTCGGTTGTTTTTCCTCTGCGGCCACCTGCCGCCAACCTACCCGGGTTTCGCCGGCTGACTCGCTCTGTCAAGAATTTCTGTTTTGAGCCGATAAGAGACAATGCCGACCCGCCCATTCGCGCTCGGCGCCCTGCGGAATCGTCTGGCGTTGACGCTGACCGTCGCGGCGGTCTCAGCGCTCGCCGGGCCGGCGATGTCGGTTGCCTCTCCCGCTCCTTCCGTCCTGACGCTGAAGACCGTCAAGGTCGGCGCTCCGGGGAATTCGTCGGTGGGGATCACTCCCTTCAAAGACGCGATCTATCGGTCTTGCGCCGAAGCGCCCGAAGGCCCGCCCGCCTGTCAGGAAGTCGGTGGGGTCAAGTACCGCTATGGCATCGGTCAGCTCGAGGTGACGGTCACTCAGTGGGTGGCGTTCCTGAACACGGTCGATCCCGCCGGCCGAAACAAACATCGCCTCTACAGCAGCGACGAGAGCTCCTCGGCCTGGCCCAAGTACGGCCAGATCGACTTCTCCTCCAGCGCCGCGGATGGTCATCACTACTCGGTGGCTTCGCCGGAATGGGCCGACAAGCCCTATGGCTTCGCCAACTTCCTGCGCTCGGCGCGGTTCGTCAACTCGCTCTACAACGGCCGCCTGCTCTCCAAGCACGTGAGCGCCGAAGCCGGCTTCCGTTACGTCACCTACCGGGTTCGGCTCTCGAAGCTGACCGAGCACGGGATGTATGACATGACCAAGCCGGCGACGACTCGCTCAGCCAAGTCCGGCTTCGTCGTGCCCAGTCAGAACGAGTGGATCAAGGCGGCCTACTACGACCCCAACGGTGGTGGCGCTTACTCATACTGGAAGTACCCGACCAACGCCGGTGTGTTCGGTGACGGCACGGCGACCGCGCCTCACCCGACCACGCTCGACCCCTCGACCGGCGACGTCACCAACGCCTCGACACAGCCGCTGGCGACGTTTCACGCCGCCGAAGCGCCGGCGCCGAGCTGGTGCCCCGCGGCCGTCGGAGCGGAAGCCTGCGCGAGCGTGAACCCCTTCGGGATCGATCCGATGACCTACGCCACGATCTACCAGGGCAGCCTCAGCACGGTCGGCCAGGCACAGACCACCTCACCCTGGGGGACTCTCGACCAGGGCGGCAACGTCGTCGAGTGGACCGACACCATCACACCGCCCCCGTCCGGACGCGCCGGCGGCCGGATCTGGCGAAGGCTTCACGGCGGCATCGCCAACGCCCCCGTCTACCAGCTCTGGCTCTCGGCGGTCGGGCTCCAGCCGCAGGACAACACACTCTTCACCGCCACCTATCCGTGGCTGGGCATCCGGGTCGGCGTGCTCGGCGACCTGAAGCCGGGCAAGCGCTGAGCTTCCTTGTCCGCACGGGCGAGTACGGTCCGAGCGAGTGACCCTTGCGAGCAAGCCCCCGGTGTTCGCCGCACTGGTGGCACTCGCGGCACTGATGTTGCCCGCTGTCGCCGATGCTTCCCCGGCGCTTCGTCACGCCGGTGACAAGGCGGCGAGGCACGGCACTCTTGCGCAGCTTCCCGGATCGCGGGGCTGTCTGGCAGACAGCTCTAAGCCATCCAGCGGCTGTGGGGCCGCTCGCGCCCTCGAGGGCCCCGGCCCGTTCATGGGCTCGCGGGCGATCGCGGTCAGCCCGGACGGCAAGAACGTCTATGTCGCATCCTCGAAAAGCGACGCGATCGCGATCTTCTCCCGCGCCACGAAGACGGGCGCGCTTACGCAGCCGGCCGGCAGCGGTGGCTGCATAGCCGCAAAAGGAGCCGGCGGCTGCGCCAAGGCGATCGGGCTCGACGGGCCGAACTCGGTCGCCATCAGCGCCAACGGGCGCAACGTCTATGCGACCTCGCGCGGCAGCAATGCGATCACCAGCTTTGCCCGCAACCCGAAAACGGGCGCGCTGCGCCAGCTTCCGCCCACCGCCGCCGGTTGCATTTCGGCGCTGCCGATT
>DATCBF010000127.1:0-2144 GCA_036512025.1 Solirubrobacterales bacterium | reverse complement strand
CGGCCGCGGTTGACGTCGCGCTCGGCGGCGACCAGCTCCTCGAAGGAGCCGATCGCGTGCACCGTCCCGGCCCTGCGAGGAGGCTCGGCGACCCAGGGAACCCCGCCTTCGACGGCAAGGTCGACCTTGAACGCTCCGGGGCCGTGCTTGAAGCGGCGGAAGGCTCGCGCAACCCGCGGCGGCAGGCGCTCCCCGGCGATCTCGGCGACCGCCCTCGGAGCCAGGTCGAAGACGACCGCGTCGGCGTTCGGCAGCTCGCCGAGCGCGCGCACCTGGCGCCCGGTCTCGATCTTGCCGCCGTGCTCGAGCAGCGCCGCGGCGAGGGCGTCCGTGATCGCCCCCGACCCTCCTTTCGCCACCGGCCAGCCGTATTCATGGCAGGCGCAGGTCAGGGCCATGCCGACGGCGGAGCTGAAGGGACGGGTCAGCGGGCTGAAACCGTGGGCGGCGACGCCGCCGAAGAGGGCGCGGGCCTGCGGGGTGGCGAGGGCGCGGGCAAGCGTCGTCGCCGGCGCCGCCGCGCGCAGGCCGAAGCGAGCAAGCAGCAATGGATGACGGGGGACGCGCAGCAGCGGTCTCAGCGCGTCCTCACTGAGAGCGCCGAAGGAGCTCGAAGGGGAGCTGAAGACGCGCTTCCAGGAGGGACCGGCGGCGGCGAGGCCGAAGGCGGTCTCCTCGATCGAGCGCAGCATCGCCGCCGCGGCGCCGTCGTCGAACGGGTGCGCCAGATCGACCTCGGGCCAGGCCCACTCGAGCCCGTGGCGCTCGAGATCGAGCTCGACCAGGGCGGGCGATGCCACCGCCATCGGATGCGCGGCCGAGCACTCGTCGTGCAGAAGCCCGGGAACGGTCAGTTCGCTGGTGCGGGCGCCGCCGCCGATCGTCTCGGCCGCCTCGATCACAGTCACCTCCACCCCCCGCGTCGCCAGGGTGGCGGCGCAGGCCAGGCCGTTGGGCCCGGCGCCGACGACGATCGCGCTGCTCATGCGGCCGGCATCGTCGCGCTGCCGTCCATCCTGTCCCCGATCGGCTCCGTCGGGAACGGCGCGCCATCGAGCCAGGGCTGGCGCTGGACCATGTCGGCGACGTTGACCCAGCCCTCCTCGACCAGGCCGGTGGCAGCGTCGAAGATCCGGTAATGCTGGCGCTGGACGTGGGCGGGCTGGGACTCGAGCGTCACCACCCGCAGCTCATCAGGCTCGAAGTGGCAGCGCTCCTGGACCGCCGCCAGCAGCGTCTGGTTGTGGAAATGCCCGTCGCCGAAGTTGTAACCGAGCACCACGCCGGCGACGATCTCGCCGTCGCGCACGTCATAGGCCTCGATGTCGTCGACGGCGCGCGCCGTCAGGCCGTTGAGCGCCCGCCCATGCGAGTGCATCGAGCGGAAGGCGAGCCCTTTGTAGACCAGCATCCCGATCGTCTGGGGATCATAGAACTTGGTCAGCTGCTCGACCACGATCGGCGCCGACTTGACGATCGAGGTGTCGAGCTTCTTCTCCGCCTCCCCCTCCTTGCGGAACAGCCACTGGCTCGTCGCCCAGTTGCCGGCGTAGTAGCGCATCGACGGCAGGAACGAGATCAGGTCGGGGCGGAAATTTCCGAGGATCGGGATCCCGACGCAGGTGACGGCGAGGATCGCGATCAGCAGCGGGTCTTCGAGCGTCGAGAGCGGGACCGACCCGTAGTGGCCGAAGAGGAAGAGGATCCCGAAGATCATGAAGACGTTCCACTCCAGCGGCACGGCGAGAGGAAACGTGGAGAGGATGTGGAGGTGGAAGACGATCATCCCCGCCGCGGCGATGACGCCGATCGTCCCTCCCTGGCTGACCAGCAGCAGGAAGGGCAGTGTGAACTCCAGCACGGTGCCCATGTGCGCCGAGAGGTTGCCGATCGAGGAAGGCAGCAGATCGTCAGGGTGATTGCGGTAGAGGCGACGCTTGGCCCAGCGCGAGCGATTCCAGGGCGTGTTGCTGATCATCACCGTGACCACGAAGGGGAAGTGGCGGTTCAGCTTCGAGGAGGCGGCGCCCCACCAGATGCAGACAAAGACGATCTGGGCGGCGACGATCATGTTGCCGAGCGGGAAGAGGAAGAGAATCATCAGGTTGCCGTAGATCTCCGCCCGGGCGGCGAGGAACGGCACC
>DATCBF010000126.1:0-2658 GCA_036512025.1 Solirubrobacterales bacterium | reverse complement strand
GCCACCGCCTGCCGGCCACGGCCGGCGCCGCGACCGCCTGACCGGCTCAACCGCCGATCGGCACCCGCGGGTGGGAGCCCCAGAAGACGACGGTGCCGAGCATGCCGATGATGTGGACGAGGATGATGTTGACCACCATCGACTGCGCCGTCGCGGTGCCGACCCCGACCGGCCCTCCCGAGGCGGTGTAGCCGTAATAGCAGCCGACCAGCACGATCACGGTCGCCATCACCATCCCCTTGATCAGGCTGAAGATCAGGTCGGGGGGGTTCTGGAACATCCAGAAAATCAGTTCATAGCCCCCCGAGGAGACGTCGGCAACCTGGTCGACCACGGTCAGGTAGCTGGCGAAGTACATGACGCCGATCCCGACCAGGTAGATGAAGGGGAAGGCGACCCAGGCGGCGAGCAGGCGGGTCGCGGCAAGGAAGGTGATCGGCGGGATCCCCATCACCTCCAGCGCATCGATCTCGTCCGAGATCCGCATCGCCCCGATCTCGGCGACGATCCCCGTCCCCACCTTGGCGGAGAGGATGTAGCCAAAGGCGTAGGGCAGCAACTCGCGCAGGTCGCAGAACGCCGAGAACAGGCCGGCGTAAGCGGGCGCGCCCTGGGCGCGGAAGAAGTAGGCGCCGAGGATCCCGCACTGCAGGCCGAGGATGAAGGCGAAGACCCAGATCACGATCGCCGAGCCGAGGATCAGGATCCCCGCCTGTCGCAGGCTCTCGCCGAAGAACTTGAAGACGCGTCCCGAGTAGACCTGGCCGGCGACCACGGAGCCGAAGCGGGCGATCTCGCCGAAGGAGTCGAGCCAGCCCCGCGGCCCGTCGAGCCAGCCGATCACCGGATTGTCTGCAGTTCGGGGTGGGTGGCGAGCAGCACCGTGGTGAAGATGTAATTGAAGGCGAAGACTCCGACAAAGGTGATCACCACCGCCTGGTTGACGGCGCGGCCGACACCCGCGGCCCCGCCGGATGCAGTCATGCCCTTGTAGGAGCAGACGATGGCGATGATCGCGCCGAACAGCGTGCACATCAGGACCGAGCCCCAGAGGTCGGTGACCGATGCGTTGGAGAAGAGGGTGGCGAAGAAGCCGCCGAGCGGCTGGTGGAAGAGGACCTCGGTGAGGATTCCGGCCGACAGCCCGAAGACCATCGCGAAGATGTCGAGCAGGGCAGTGACAACCATCAGCGCCAGGAAGCGCGGCACGACCAGGTTCTTGACCGGGTCGACGCCGAGCACCTGCAGGGCGTCGAGCTCCTCGCGGATCTTGCGGGCGCCGAGGTCGGCGGTGATCGCGGTGCCGGCGACGCCGCCGACGACGATCGCGGTCACGACCGGCCCGATCTGGCGGATCGCGGCCAGCACGAAGAAGCCGCCGAGCCGGTCGAGCGCGCCGAACAGGGAGAGGACGTTGGCCGCCTGCAGGCCCGGCGCGCCAAAGCTGAGGGCAAATGTCGAGACGAGCAGCGGGAACCAGCAGAGCTTGAGAGCGAAGAGGAACTGGCCGACGAACTCCTCCCCATAGGGATAAGGCGGCCGAACCGCGGACAGCAGCGTCTTCGTGGTGAGGATGACCATGCTCCCCACCTCTTCGAACATCGATTTGGCGGGGAGGTACCCGCGCTCTAGGACTCGGCTCGCCACCAGCTCATCGCCCTGCGCAGCGAGCCGCCGCCCGCGTCTTCGGGAGCGCGCGACTCCGCGCTCTCGCTCTCCCCCTTGAGGCGATCTCGGGCTTTGCCTTCCTGTCGCACCCGCTCCTCCGCCGCCTTCTGAGCGGCCGAAAGCTGGGCGATCAGCGTGTCGCGAGTCCGCTCGAGCTCTTCGACACCGGCCACATGGGCCTCGGCCCGGCGATGCGCTGTCGGCAATTCGCGCGGCAGGTCGCGAGCGTAGGAGGCGAGCTCGGCCTCAAGCCTGCCGATCTGGCGGCGCAGCTCGTGGCGGACCTCGATCACCTCGCTCGCCTCGGTGAAGCTCGGCATCTCCGGGGACAGCTCTTCAGCCGTCCTTTCTTCCATGGCGCCGGGCATGCTGGCGACGGCCATCGCCACTATCGCCAGGTCGCGCGGGCTGAGGCCGGCATCGCGGGCGCGCCTCATCGCGTCGGTCGCGATCTCCTCGAGCCGCGGCGTCGCCTCGACGTCGGCGGCGACGAAGGTGCCTTGGCCCTGGCGCGAGGAGACCAGGCCCTCGTCCTCGAGATTCGCGTAGACCGCCCGCACCGTGTTGACGTTGACCCCCGCCCACTCGGCGAGGCGACGGAAGCTCGGTAGCCGCTCGCCGGCGGCGAGCTGGCCGGTCGCGATCAGCGCCCGCAGGCGCCAGGACAACTGCACGCCGACCGGCAGCTCGTCGCCGGGATCGGTCGAAAAGGGCGTCCGTGGCCGCCCGGCGGTGGTCTGCTGCTGTACCACTGATTTACACAGTAGCCACCTTGACTGTTCTAGTCAAGCAGCACAGTTGGCCAAGGGGCCAATCAGGGGGTGAGAACGATCTTCAACGCCTCTCGCTGGTCGTAGAGCTCGTAGGCCGCGGCAGCTTCGTCGAGCTTCATGTGATGGGTGACGAGCGGCGCCGGGTCGAGGATCCCCGCGTCCATCAAAGCCAGCACCCGGTCGACGTGGGCGATCACGTTGGCGAGGCCGAGCCGCA
>DATCBF010000125.1:0-9686 GCA_036512025.1 Solirubrobacterales bacterium | reverse complement strand
GGCGTTGGCCGAGGCCGGCATCTCGCTCGACGAGGTCGGGGCCGTCGCCGTCACCGCCGGCCCGGGCCTGATCGGGGCGCTCCTGGTCGGGGTCAGCACCGCCAAGGCGATCGCGGCGCCGCGGCGGCTGCCGCTGGTCCCGGTCGACCATATGCAGGGCCATGTCGCCGCCAACTTCCTCGAGCCGGAGCCGATGGAGCCTCCGTTCCTCTGCCTGGTGGCGAGCGGTGGTCACACGATGCTGGCTGCAGCGCGCGACCACCACGGTCACGAGATCCTCGGTCAGACGCTCGACGATGCCGCCGGCGAGGCATTCGACAAGGCGGCCCGGATGCTCGGGCTCGGCTATCCGGGCGGCCCGCTGCTGGAAAAAGAGGCGATCGGGGGTGACGCCGAGGCCTTCGACCTGCCGGTGGCGATGTCGCGAGATCCCGGCCTCGACTTCAGCTTCAGCGGCCTCAAGACCGCGCTCGTCTACATCTGCCGCGACCTCGGCCCCGATGGCATCCGCGAGCGACGCGCCGACCTCGCCGCCTCCTTCCAGGCGGCCGTGGTCGCCCAGCTCGTCGCCAAGCTCGGGCGAGCCCTGAAGCGTGGGGAGTGGGAGGCGGTCGCGCTCGGCGGTGGCGTTGCCGCCAACGGCCCTCTGCGCGACGCGGTGGCGGAGCTGTGCGAGCGCCGTGGGGTGCGCCTGAAGCTGGCGCCGCGCGAGCTCTGCACCGACAACGCGGCGATGATCGGCTCGGCGGCACGCTTCGCGCCGCGGCTCTCCTACCCCGACTACCTCGGCTACGACGCCTTTGCCAGCGGCGAGAAGATGGCGGCATGACCGACGTCCTTGTCTACTCGAGACCCGAATGCCACCTTTGCGAGGAAGCGGTCGAGGCGATCGTCGCGCTTCATGCGGAGGGCTACCGCTTCGAGCTGCGCGAGATCGATATCGAGAGCGACGAGCACCTGCTGCGCTCCTATCTCGAGCGCATACCGGTTGTCGAGGTCGACGGCGAAGTCGTCTCTGATCTGATCCTCGATCGTGCCGCCCTGCGAGCGAGGCTCGATACTGTGCGGGCATGATCGAGACGGTGGACGAGCGAGACACATCCGCAGCGTTTCCAGTCGAGGGCGAGCGGCTCTCGCTCGGCGTCGCCGCGCGCCTCTCGCGCTACCTGCAGGTGCTGACGCAGGCTCGCAAGATGGGCCGCGAGACGATTTCCTCGCAGGAGCTGTCCGAGTACACCCACATCAACCCGACCCAGATCCGTCGCGACCTCTCCGGCTTCGGCAAGTTTGGCAAGCGTGGGGTCGGCTACAACGTCGACTCGTTGGTCGCCGAGGTCCGCAAGATCCTCCGCACCTCGGGCCAGCACAACATCGCCCTCTTCGGCGCCGGCAATCTCGGTCAGGCGATCGCCAGCTCCGACATCTTCGCCGACCACGGCTTCCAGATCGTCGCCATGTTCGACGTCAACCCGGGCGTCGTCGGGACCGAGGTCGGTGATCTGCGGGTGCGCGATTTCGGCGAGCTCGAAGCCGTGGTCGCCGATGAGGAGATCGTGGTCGGGGTGCTCGCCGTGCCCGCCGACGCCGCTCAGGCCGTCGCCGATCGCCTGGTCGAGGCCGGCGTCAAGATCATCTTCAACTACTCCGAGCAGCTCTTGCAGGTGCCGCCCGAGGTGACCGTTCACACCTCGAGCCCGGCCGTCGACCTGCTCTACGCGCTCTACTTCTACCTGGCCTAACTCCTTGTCCCTGGACCTCGATCTCGTTCGGGAGCGGTTCGAGGCTTCCACCGATTTCACGATCGGCCTGGAGGAGGAGTTCGCGATCCTCGATCCGGCGACGCTGGAGCTGGAACACCGCTTCGAGGATCTCTATGCCGCCTGTCAGGAGGACGAGGCCCTGGCCGAGTCGGCGGCGGGAGAGCTGATCGCATCCGAGATCGAGATTCGCTCGGGGCGCTCGGAGACGTTTGCCGAGGCGGTCGCCAAGCAGTCCGAGCGCCGCGCCAGGTTGTTCGGCATCGTGGGCAAGATGGGCCTCGGACTGGGCGCGATGGGGACGCATCCCTGGGCCGGCTACCTCGACCAGCGGATTATCGACACCCCGCATTACAAGCGCCTGCAACACGAACTCGGCTGGGTCGCCCAGCGCAACAACACCTGGAGCACGCACGTCCACATGGGGGTCCGTGGCGCCGACCGGGCGATCGCCGTCTGCGACTGGATGCGCGAGCTGCTGCCGTTGCTGCTCGCGGTTTCGGCCAACTCCCCCTTCCTCGATCGTCGCGACGCCGGCCTGCACACGGTCCGCACCGAGACCTTCACCCGCACCTTCCCCCGCTGCGGGATCCCGAGCCCGTTCGGCGACTGGCGCCGCTACGCCGATTTCGTCGGGATGCTGGAGCGGACGGGGACGATCGTCGAGTCGACCCAGCTCTGGTGGAGCGTCCGCCCCCATCATCATTTCGGCACGGTCGAGGTGCGGATCTGCGACGCGCAGACGAGGGGCGACGAGTCCTTCGCCCTCGCCGGGCTGATCGCCGCCTGCATCGCCCAGACCGTTGTCGACTACGACGAACACGGCTACGACGGGGTTGGAACACCGCTGCAGGACCGCGAGATCGAGGAGAACCTGTGGCGGGCGATCCGCCACGGGATGAGCGGCCGGGCAATCGACTTTCGCGGCGGTTGCGTCGAGGTCGAGACGCGAGCGGCGCTGGAGCGGGTGCTCGCCTGGTGCGAGCCGGCGAGGGCCCAGTTGGGGATCGATGTCGAGCTTCCGGACCGCAACGGCGCCCAGCGCGCGATCGAGGCGCGCGACGCCGGGATCTCGATCGAGGATGTCTATCGTGACGCCGTCGCCGAGACCAAGCGCACCTACTCGGCGGCCTCCCAGACCGCCGAATCGGCATAGCGCCGGGCTTCAAGCCGCAAACCGCCGCGCCCGTCTATAGACTCCCGCGCCGCTCAAACCAGCCGGAGGAACCAACTTGACCAGTTTCTTGACCGAATACGGAGTCGTCGTCGCGCTTGTCTGCGCCGGAGCGGCAGTTGTGTACGGATTGCTGATCACTCAGCGCCTGCTGTCGAAATCACCGGGCAACGAGCTCATGCAGGAAATCTCAGGAGCCGTGCAGGAGGGCGCCAGCGCCTATCTGCGTCGCCAGTACATGATCATTTTCGTGGTCGCAGTGCCGCTGGCGATCGTGCTCTGGATCCTCCAGGACTACAAGACCGCGATCGGATTCGTAATCGGCGGCACGCTTTCGGGGGCGACCGGGTTCATCGGCATGAACCTCTCGGTCCGTGCCAACTCCCGTGTCGCCGAGGCGGCCCGCGGCGGGGTGCCGCCGGCACTCGATGTCGCCTTCAAAGGCGGCTCGGTCACCGGCATGCTCGTCGTCGGCCTGGCGCTGCTGGGCGTTGCCGGCTACTACGGCATCCTGATCATCACCGGCAGCACCGACAAGGAGGCCGTCGACGCGCTGATCGGCCTTGGCTTCGGTGGCTCGCTGATCTCCGTCTTCGCCCGTCTGGGCGGCGGCATCTTCACCAAGGCGGCCGACGTCGGCGCCGACCTGGTGGGGAAGGTCGAGGCGGGCATCCCCGAGGACGATCCGCGTAACCCCGCCGTGATCGCCGACAACGTCGGCGACAACGTCGGCGACTGCGCCGGCATGGCGGCGGATCTGTTCGAGACCTACGCGGTCACCTCGGTTGCCGTGATGCTGCTCGGCGTCCTCACCTTCACCGGCTCGGGCGGGGACTTCTCCCGCCAGGTCGCGATCTACCCGCTGGTAATCGGCGCCGTCGCGATCATCGCCTCGATCGTCGGGGCGCTCTCGGTCCGGACTAAAACCGACCGCGTCGAGGGCGCGCTGTACCAGGGGCTGATCGTCTCCGGGATCCTCTCGATCGTCGCCTTCTACCCGGTCACCAACTGGCTGATGTCGGATGCGGTCAGCTTCGGCCTCAAGGCCGGCGCCAGCGCGGTCAGCGTCACCGACCTCTGGCTCTGCGCCGTGATCGGAGTCGCCGTCACCGCGCTGCTGTTCGTCATCACCGACTACTACACGTCGACCCGTTTCCGCCCGGTCCGCACGATCGCCAAGGCATCGGAGACCGGCCACGCGACGAACATCATCCAGGGGCTCGCTCAGGGCTACCAGGCCACGGCAGCCCCGGCATTGGTGCTGGCGCTGGCGATCCTCGGCGCCAACGAGCTGGCCGGCATCTACGGCATCGGCATCGCCGTCATGGGGCAGCTCTCGCTCTGCGGCCTGATCGTCGCCCTCGACGCCTTCGGCCCGATCACCGACAACGCCGGTGGCATCGCCGAGATGGCGAAACTGCCGGAGGACGTCCGCAACGTCACCGATCCGCTGGACGCGGTCGGCAACACGACCAAGGCGGTCACCAAGGGATACGCGATCGGCTCGGCGGCGCTTGCGGCGCTGGTGCTGTTCGCGGCCTTCAAGTTCGAACTCGGCGATGCGGCTCCCGCGGGCTACGACCTCAGCGGGCTCTTCAACCTGACCAGCCCTGATGTGTTGATCGGGCTGATCATCGGCGGCATGATGGTCTACCTGTTCATGGCTCTGTCGATCGAGGCTGTCGGCCGCGCCGGCGGCCAGGTGGTCGAGCAGGTCCGTAAACAGTTCCGCGAGCACCCGGGAATCATGGACGGGACCGAAAAACCGGAGTACGGGGAAACGGTCAGCATCGTCACCCTGGCTGCGCAGAAAGAGATGATCGCGCCCGCCCTGATCCCGATCGTCATCCCCGTCATCGTCGGCCTGCTCAGTGTCGACGCGCTCGGCGGCCTCCTGATCGGCGTCATCGTCGTCGGCCTCTTCGCCGCGATCTCGATGACCGCCGGCGGTGGCGCCTGGGACAACGCCAAGAAGTTGATCGAGGACGGCGCCCATGGCGGCAAGGGCTCCGAGGCCCACGCTGCCTCGGTCACCGGCGACACGGTCGGCGATCCCTACAAGGACACGGCCGGGCCCGCGATCAACCCGATGATCAAGGTCGCGAACATCGTTGCGATTTTGATCATTCCGATCGTTCACTTCGGGGGTAAGTAGCGGGTGGTGGGGAGGGGCTGGTTGCCCCTCCCCACTCACTTCTTTCGGTGGAGCGTGGCCGGCCGGCCACGACCGGACCGCCGAAAAGTGCAAAACGTGGGGGGGCAACCAGCCCCCCTCCTCGGTCCCAGCGCTCGCCACCCCGCGTAGTGGAGGGATGAGTCGTGTCGCTGCTTGTCGCGTAGCTGCTGCGGGTCGGAAGGCTGTTAGCGTTCGCCCGGTGCGGCGGCTCCATCTCATTTGGCGGAAGTTGACTTTTCCTCTGCGGCGCTGGCCTCGGCTTTCCAAGGCTGCGCTTGTCGGCGGGGGATTGCTGGCGCTGCTGATTGTCGGCGCCAACGCCTACATCCTGCTCAGCACCTCAGGGGAGTCGACCGGCGTTGTTGCCGATGTGCCGCCCGCGCCGGTGGCGATCGTGCCTGGGGCTTTGGTTCAGCCGAACGGGAAGATGAGCCCGATGCTCGGCGACCGGGTGCGACAGGCCTCGCGGCTCTGGCATGCGGGCAAGGTGAAGCGGATCCTGGTTTCCGGCGATCACCACACCTGGGCTTATGACGAGCCCGACACGATGCGCAAGCAGCTCGTGCGCGACGGGGTGACGCCGCGTGACATCTTCGAGGACCACGCCGGTTTCGATACCTGGGCGACGATGGTGCGGGCGCGCAGCATCTTCGGCGTCCGCAAGGCCGTCGTCATCACCCAGGGCTTCCACATGCCGCGGGCGCTGTATCTCGCCGATGCGGCGGGGATCGACGCGACCGGGCTCACGGCCGACCTGCACCAGTGGGGCTGGCAGGGGGAGAAGAGCACCGTCCGTGAGGTGCTGGCTCGGGTCAAGGCCGTCGCCGACACGACGCTCGACACGCCCGCGATGGCAGGCCCGCCGATCCCGCTCAGCGGCGACGGTCGCAAGAGCTGGGGGCCTCCGCCGCCGCCGGGCACGCCGCCGGCCGGCTCGCCTGGGCGCTCCTGAGCGACGGATCGGCAGACAGCGCGCTCGCGCTGTAGGTGCCCGGCGCCAGTCCTTCCTAGGAGGCGCAGTGCGCCAGGGCGTCGGCGTAGAAGCGCAGGTAGGCGTGCCAGTGGCTGTTCCAGTAGCTGTCGTCGTGGCCGCCGGGCCAGGAGTGGGCGCTGAGGTCGACGTTGCCGGCGCCGAGGTCTTCAACGAATCCTTCGTCGTAGACCCGGAAAGGATCTTCGCTGCCGTAGTCGTTCCAGATCGGGATTTCGCCGAAGGCGCCGGGATCGGCACGCACGGCGGCGACGACATTGTTGCGTTCGAAGTCTTCGGCGCTGTCGAAGGCGCCGGGAGCGGTTTCGCCGCCTTCGAACCAGAGGGCGGGAGAGTGGCCGCCGACCGCGCAGAAGCGGCCCGGGTGCAGCAATGCCAGGTCGTAGGCGCCGAAGCCGCCCATCGAGATGCCGCCGATCGCGATCCGGCTGGGATCCGCGCCAAAGCGCTGGGTCACCTGCGGGATCACTTCCCGCATCACATAGGCGCCCCAGTCGCCTTCGGCCCGGTTGTGCCAGTAACCGTGTTCGCCGCCGTCGGGAAAGGCGACGATCGGCGCCCTCGCTCCGAGCTGACCCAGCGCCCTGAACATCGATTCGTCTTCGGTGAAAGTACGGTCGGAGCCACCGCGGCCGTGCAGAAACACCAGCAGCGGCCGCTTCCGCCCCGAACCGCCGCCGGCGGGCACGACGACGCTGACACCCAGATCCTCGCCGACCGCCTTGCTGTGAATCGTCAGGTGCTCGACGCGTGTCCCGTGCGTATTGACCGGAGCAAACACGGTAGCCACCAGGACCAGGTAAATCGCCCCGATCCCAGCCAGGGCAAGCACCGCAAGCGCAGCACGCCGCCGCCGTCGCACCTGCCGTCGAGTAGGCCGACCCGAAGCACTCACAAGCTTGAGGCTACTGACCGGGTGCGGGTGTCACTCCCCGCGTTTTGCGCCTTTTCGGCGATTCAATGGCGGCGCAGCCCTCCACACTCCACCGGAAGAGGCGAGCGGGGGGGCCGCACCCGGTCCCGCCCAATCGACGCTAGGGTCGCGCGCTGTGATCGACGATCTGATCAACGTCACCGACTTCGAGCGGGTGGCCTCGGAGAAATTGGAGGCCGGGTCGCTCGGATATTTCTCCGGCGGGGCCGCCGACGAGGTCACGCTGGGCGAGAACGTCAGCGCCTGGCGCAACTGGCGATTGCGGCCGCGGGTGCTGGTCGACGTCAGCGCGGTGAGCACTGCCGCACGGGTGCTGGGAGCCGAGGTCGAGATGCCGGTGCTGGTCGCCCCGGTCGCCTACCAGCGGCTGGTCGACGACGAGGGAGAGGTCGCGATGGCACGGGCGGCGGCAGACGCCGGAACCGTGATGTGCCTTTCGACCCTTGCCACCTTCAGGCCAAGCGAGATCGCCGCCCAGGCGCCGCCGGGACGGCGCTGGTTCCAGCTCTACTGCTTCAAGGACGCCGCGGTGACGCGCTCGTTGATGGACGAGGCGATCGATTCTGGCTTCGAGGCGATCGTCGTCACCGTCGACGCGCCCCCGGGAGGCCGACGCGAGCGCGACCGTCGCACCGGCTTCAAGATCCCGGAGGGCCTTGGTGTGCCAGGCGTGGAAGCCGCCCTTGGGAGCGATCGGTCGATCACAATCGAGGAGACCTTCTCACTGATGAATCTGGCCTTGGGATGGCCGGACGTCGAAGAGCTCGCGTCGAACTGCAACGTCCCTCTCTTGGTCAAGGGCGTGCTGACAGCCGAGGACGCCCGCCTCGCGGTCGAGCACGGGGCCGCCGGGATCGTCGTCTCCAACCACGGTGGCCGCCAGCTCGACTGTGTGCTGGCGAGCGCCGACGCGCTTCCCGAGGTGGTCGAGGCGGTCGACGGCCGCGCCTCGGTGCTCGTCGACGGCGGTATCCGCCGCGGCACCGATGTCGCGATCGCTCTGGCTCTCGGCGCCGAGGCCGTCCTCATCGGGCGACCTGCGCTCTGGGGTCTGGCGGCTGCCGGAGAGGCGGGCGCCCGCAGCGTCCTGGCCTTGCTGCGCGACGAGCTCGAGCTGACACTGGGGCTCTGCGGCTGCACCTCTCCGGCCGAGCTGACCCCTGCTCACGTGCGGCCTGCACCGGCCACGTCCGTATATTCGGTCTGAGTGACCGTTATCGGCAGTTTCTAGATGGCCCAGCGCATACCCCGAGACGAATCGTTGAGTCGCGTCCACGGCGTCGGGGCGCTGTTCTCCGCCGCCTACGGCAACGTCGGCTCCTCGATCTACTACGCGCTCGGCGTCACCGCCGCCTTCGCCCTCGGCCTGACCCCGGTCGCCTTCGTCATCTCCGGCCTGATCTTCGCCGCGACCGCCGCCACCTACGCCGAGGCGACGGTGATCTACCCGGAGGCCGGCGGCTCCTCCAGCTTCGCTCGCCACGCCTTCAACGAGATGGTCAGCTTCATCGCCGCCTGGGGGCAGATGCTCAACTACACGATCACGGTCGCGATCTCGGCCTTCTTCGTGCCCCACTACCTGGCGGTCTTCTGGCCCTGGCTGGGGAACAGCCCCGGCGACATCGTCGGCGGCGCAGCGCTGATTGCCGGCCTGGCGCTGATCAACATCCGCGGCACCGAGGAGTCGGCGAAACTGCACCTGATCCTCGCCATCGCCGACCTTGCCACCCAGGTCGTCCTGGTCGGGATCGGCATCGCCCTGGTGCTCAGCCCGCACATCCTGGTCGACAACGTCCACCTCGGCGTCGCCCCGACCTGGAGCGACTTCGCGCTCGGGATTGCGGTCGGGATGATCGCCTACACCGGGATCGAGACGATCTCCAACATGGCCGAGGAGGCCAAGGACGCGGCGAAGACGATCCCGCGCAGTGTCGGCCTCGTTGTCGCTGCCGTGCTCGGCCTCTACCTGCTGATCCCGATCGTCGCCCTCTCGGCGATGCCGGTCGTCCACGACGCGGTCGGCAACGGCTACCACACGGCGCTCGGCTCGAAGTACGCCGACGACCCGATCCTCGGCATCGTCGAGAACCTCGGCCTCTCCTCCGGCCCGACCGAAATCCTCCGCTACTACGTCGGCATCCTCGCCGCGGTGATCCTGCTGATCGCCACCAACGCCGGGCTGATCGGCGTCTCGCGGCTGACCTACTCGATGGGCCAGCACCGCCAGCTGCCGGAGGGCCTGCGGCAGGTCCATCCCAAGTACCGCACGCCCTACATCGCGATCCTGATCTTCGCCGGGATCGCGATCATCACCCTGCTGCCGGGCAAGACCGACTTCCTGGCCACCCTCTACTCGTTCGGGGCGATGCTCTCGTTCACGATCGCCCACGTCTCGGTGATCCAGTTGCGTCGCAAATACCCCGACGTCGAGCGCACCTGGAAGCCGCCGCTGAACATCCGCGCTTTTGGCTTTGACCTGCCGCTGACGGCGGTCCTCGGCGGCATGGGGACCTTCGCTGCCTGGATCGTGGTGATGGCGCTCAATCCGCGGACCCTCTTCGTCGGCATCGCCTGGATGGCGCTGGGGATCGCCGTCTACGTCCTCTACCGACGCAACCAGAAACTGCCGTTGACCGAAACTGTGAAGGTCGTGA
>DATCBF010000124.1:0-2053 GCA_036512025.1 Solirubrobacterales bacterium | reverse complement strand
GGGCTTCAGCGTCTCCAACGGGGAACTGACCCTGGTCGGAGTCGTCGCCGCGGGCGTGCTCGGCAACGCCGTCGGCTCCTCCCTCGCCTACGCGGTCGGCTATTACGGCCGCCTCGACCTGCTCGAGCGCAACCGGCTGATCCACGTCAGCCCCGGGCAGCTGCGGCGGGCCGACGACTGGTTCGAGCGCTACGGCAGCTGGACGGTCTTCTTCTCGCGGATGCTGCCGATCGTCCGCACCTTCATCTCGCTTCCCGCCGGCGTCGCCCGCATGCCCTTCGGGCGCTTCCTCGTCCTCACCACGCTCGGCTCGATCCCCTGGGTGCTGGCGCTGGCGCTGATCGGCGAAAGCGTCGGGCACAACTGGGAGAGCTGGCGCCACCACCTCGCCGTGCTCGACTACGTGGTCGCGGCGGCGATCGTCGCCGGCACGGGCTATCTGATCGTGAGGCGGCGCGGCAGCCGCACGGGCGACGCGTGTTGAGCCGCTAGAGGCGAGACCGGGATCGCAGCTCGCGCCTCAGCGACCAGCGGAGGATCGCCAGGGTGGCGATCGGGCTGAGCCACCAGGCGGGAAGATCGGCGGCGGCGAGGACCGCGGTCAGCCCCAGCATCGCGACAACGCCGGCAGCGCCGATCCAATCGTCGCCGACCACGAACTCCCAAGCGCCGGAGAGAGCGCCTCGCATCACCGGCTCGGCTCCAGGGCAAGCCAGAGGCGGCCGCGGCGCAGGTCACGAGTCATCAGCCACGCGGCGGCGGCGAGGGCGAGGACCAAGACCGGCAGCGCCGACTCGCCGCCAGGCCAGGTGGCGCCGGCCCCCTCGGCCCCCCAGAAGATCCCGAAGGCGGTGAGCAGAATCCCGACCACGAACTTCATCGAGTTCTCGGGGACGCGAGCCAGCGGCGCTCGCGCCGCGAAGCCGACGATGACGACGATCGCCACCGCCAGGGCGGCGGCGAGGGCCGCGAGGGCGACATCGTGCTGGTTGGCGCCGAAGGTGAGGACGATGAAGGCGACCTCGAGGCCCTCCAGCAGCACACCTTTGAAGGCGATCGCGAAGGAGTAGCCGTCGAACCCCTCCGTCCCGGCGCCTGCATTGCCGGCCGCGGCCGCCTCGGCCTCGAAGATCGCCAGCTCGTCGTGCAGGGGCTTGAGCCCGGCGGCCCGCAGGATCGCCTTGCGCAGCCACTGCAGGCCGAAGATCAGCAGCAGGCCGCCGACGACGACGCGCAGGACGTCGATCGGCAATGAGGTCAGCGCCGGCCCAAGCGCCGCCACCAGCACGGCAAGCACCGCCAGGGCGGCGCCAACGCCAAAGAAGGCGGAAGGCCAGCTGCGAGTCGATCCCACCGCGAGCACGATCGTCAGCGCCTCCACCGCCTCGACCGCACAGGCGAGGAAGACCGAGACCGCCAGGCTGACCTCTGCGCCACTCATGAATCCACTCTGACACCTCGGGGCCTCCCTCGAAGCGACCCAACCCCGCCGTTCTCATCTGAGTTTCAGCTAGCCCGGCGAAGCTGCGCCGATGCCTCCGGCTCGATCCGAGCGTCGCTACGTGCCGATCCCCTTCTGGCGCCGAGCGCGGCGGATCTTCCTGCTTGCCGCCATCGTCTGCCTGATCCCCGCCGGGATCTCATATCTGGGCGCGATGAGCCAGGCCCACAACGTCGGCCTCGGTGTTTCCAGCGTCGAGTGGTTGCGGCAGCACGGCGGCAACCCGATCGTCTCCCAGATCGAGAATTGGTACTACACACTGAACGAACCCGAAAAAGGGGGCCCGCCGCTGCACGCGCTGCCCCGGGTCGGCCTGGCGGCCGCGGGCGGGGAACCCCAGAGCCGAATCAATTCGGGCTACTACCGGCCGCGCAACCTGACGCCGCTGATCCAGCCGGCGCTGCCCGGCGAGGGGGTCTGGAAGAAGGCGGCGGCGAATACCGGCTCGCGCCCACCGGTCCTGCTGACGACTTTCCGCAGCGACCCCGAATACCCCCAGCTCGTCGCCGGGATTGCCTGGATCGACTCCTCTCGCACCCGGCTCGCCTACGT
>DATCBF010000123.1:0-2236 GCA_036512025.1 Solirubrobacterales bacterium | reverse complement strand
AGATCAGCGCCGCCATGTACTCCGCCGGGTAGTTGGCCTTCAGCCAGGCGGTGCGGTACGAGATCAGGGCATAGCACGCGGCGTGGGACTTGTTGAACGAGTAGTCGGCTGACTTCTCGTTGGTCGCCCACAGCAGCTCGGTGACCGCCTCGCTGGTGCCCGACGCGCGGCAGCCGGCGAAGAACTCGGGCTTGAGCTTGGCCATCGCCTCGCGATTCTTCTTGCCGATCGCCTTGCGCAGGTCGTCGGCCTTGGCGCCGCTGAATCCCGCGAGGTCCTTGGCGATCTGCATCGCCTGCTCCTGGTAGATGATCACGCCCTTGGTCGACTCGAGGATCGGTCGCAGGCGGTCGTCGGGGTAGGAGATCGACTCGGCGTCCCGCTTGCCCCGCGCGTACGCGGGGATCTGGTCCATGGCGCCCGGGCGGTAGAGCGCTCCGAGGGCGACCAGGTCGTCGAACTCGGTCGGCCGGACCTTCTTCAGCGCTTCGCGCATCCCCTCGGACTCGAACTGGAACACGCCGATCGCCTCGCCGGCCGCCAGCATCTCGTAGGTCGGGGTGTCATCGAGTGGGAGCGTGCTCATGTCCGGCCGGTCGCCGGTGGAGCGCTCCACGATGTCCAGCGCGTCCTCGATCACGTCGAGGTTGCGCAGGCCCAGGAAGTCCATCTTGAGCAGGCCGAGCTGCTCGACGGGCTTCATCGAGAACTGGGTGACGGTGCGGAACACCCGCTCGCCGTTCTCGTCGGCTCCGGCATCGGCGATCTGCAGGGGCAGGATGTCGGTGAGCGGACGGTCGGAGATGACCACCGCGGCGGCGTGAATCGAGGAGTTGCGAACGATCCCCTCCAGGCCCTGGGCCACGTCGACGATCTGCTTGGCCGTGCCGTCGCGATCGACCTCGGCCCGGAGGGGCTGCCCGGGAGCCAGGCAATCCTTGAAGCTGGGCGAGCGGCCCATGATCGGGTCCGGGATCAGCTTGGCCAGTCGGTCCCCGGCCGCGTAGTCATGACCGAGCACGCGGGCGGCGTCGCGGGTGGCCGCGCGCGGGAACATCTTGCCGAAGGTGACGATCTGGGCGACCGACTCCTTGCCGTACTTCTCGGTCACGTAGCGGATCACGCGCTCGCGGCCGCGGACCGAGAAGTCCATGTCGATATCGGGCATCGACACGCGCTCGGGGTTGAGGAAGCGCTCAAAGAGAAGGTCGTAGCGGAGTGGATCGACATCGGTGATCTGCAGGCAGTAGGCGATGATCGACCCAGCCGCCGAGCCACGGCCCGGACCGACGGCGATGCCGGCGTCCTTGGCGTACTTGACGAAGTCCCACACGATCAGGAAGTAGGCGTTGAAGCCCATCCGGTCGATCACGCCCAGCTCGTACTCGGCCCGTTCGAGGGCCTCGGCCGGGATCGGATCGCCGTAGCGACGGCGCAGGCCCTCGTCGACGAGGCTGCGCAGATACTCACCCTCGGCCTGGCCCTCGGGCGTCGGGAAGCGCGGGATCAGCTGGCGGCCGAGCTCGAGCTCGACGTTGCAGCGCTCGGCGATCTCGGCCGTGCTGGCGATCGCCTCGGGCCATTCGGCGAAGGACTCGGCCATCTCCTGGCTCGAGCGCAGGTAGAACTCGTTCGTCTCGAAGCTGATCTTCGGCGCGCTGAGCAGCGACTTGGTCTGCACGCAGAGCAGCGCCGCGTGGTGGTGGTAATCCTCGCGGCGCAGATAGTGGACGTCGCCGGTCCCGACGAGCGGGCGTCCGAGCTCGCGGGCGATGCGGACGATCTCCTCATTGCAGTGGTCCTGGACGGCGAGCCCGTTCTTCTGGACCTCGAAGTACACGTTGCCGTCGCCGAAAGCGGCCATGAGCTCGCCGGCGTGCGCGCGGGCCTCGGTTCCGCGCCCGTCGGCCAGGTGCTGGCAGAACTGGGACTGCAGGCATCCGGTGAGGGCGATGACGCCCTCGGCGTGGGCGGCCAGCTGCTCCATGTCGATGCCCGGCTTCCCGCGCTGGTAGCCCTCGAGGAACCCGGCCGAGGACAGCTTGACCAGGTTCCGGTACCCGGCGTCATTCTCGGCCAGCAGGGTGAGGTGGAAGCGCTCGAGCCGCCCCGGCCCGCGCCGCGCGTGATCCTCTACGACGTAGACCTCGCAGCCGATGATCGGCTTGATGCCGTGCTTGCGGCAGGCGGTGAACAGCTCCACCGACCCATTCATGACCCCGTGATCGGTCAGGCC
>DATCBF010000122.1:0-3940 GCA_036512025.1 Solirubrobacterales bacterium | reverse complement strand
CCGGTCCTCGGCCTCTGCCAAGACGAGAGCGTCAACGGCGCCCCCTTCTACGTGATGGAGTTCGTCGAGGGGCCGATCCTGCGCGGCCTGGCCGAGACCGATGCCTTTCCCGAGCAGGACGACCGCCGCGCGATCGGCCTGCGCGTCGCCGACACCCTGGTCGCGATCCACGCGGTCGACCCGGACGCGGCGGGGCTGGGCGACCTCGGGCGCAAGCAGGACTACGTGGCCCGCCAGCTGCGCCGCTGGCAGGGGCAGTGGGAGAAATCGAAGACGCGTGAGCTGGCGGCGATCGACGACGTCCATGAGCGCCTTGCCGCGCGCATCCCCGAGCAGGGCCCGGCGACGATCGTCCACGGCGACTACCGCCTCGACAACATGATCCTCTCGCCCCAGGGCGAGGTCGCCGCCGTGGTCGACTGGGAGCTGTGCACGCTCGGCGACCCGCTCGCCGACCTCGGGCTGCTGATGGTCTACTGGCCAGATTCCGGCGCCGACATGATCGCCTTGGGCCAGCCGGCGAACCTGGCGCCGGGCTTCCCCAGTCATGACGAGCTGAAGGACAGGTACGCGGAACGCTCCGGCCGCGACGTCTCCCAGATCGATTTCTTCATCGCCCTCGGCTACTGGAAGCTGGCGATCATCCTTGAGGGCGTCTACGCGCGCTACGCCGCCGGCCAGTACGGCAAAGTCGACGAGGGGATCCAGCACTTCGCCAAGATCGTCGAGCGCCTGGCGGAGGCCGCGGAGCGGGCCGAGCGCAGCTCCGGCTGAGCGCTTTCTTGCGCGTTTGACAGAACTTGGTATGCCTGAAAGGGTCGGGGGCTCGCAAGCTGAAGAGTCTTTTCTAGTCGTTCCGTCTCTTCACCCGACCAAGGAGATGTATCTGTGAAGTCCATACGCACTCGGCTCACGTACGCAAACGTGATGTCGTCGATCGCCGTCTTCCTCGTCCTCGGCGGCGCCACCGCATTCGCCGCGAGCAAGATCACCGCCAAACAGCTTCAGTCCAACTCGGTGACGACGGCCAAGATCAAGAAGAACGCGGTAACCGCGTCCAAGATCAAGAACAACTCGGTGACGACCGGCAAGCTCGCCGACAGCGCCGTGACCACGGGCAAGATCGCCGACTCGGCTGTCAGCACCGGCAAGCTCGCCGAAGCCGAGCGTTCCCAGGTTTTCGCGTCGACGGCGACCAGCTCGTTCGACTTCGTCGATACCTACAACCCTGAAACCTGGACGACGGTGATGAGCCTCAACCTGCCGGCCGGCAACTGGGTCGTGAGCGCAAACGTCGGGCTGGTTATCGCCGGCTCGAAAACTCATATCGGCTGCCGCCTCAACCAGGGCGGGAAAGTCCTCTCCCAGAGTGGGAGCGAGGGCGAAATCATCGGCGGTCTCATTCCCTCTGTCGATGGCATAAGCCTCGCCGGAGTCGCCGGCGCCGGACAGGTGACCGTCACCTGTGGCGACAACAACGACGGCACGACGTCAGTCAGCCGTTCACTGATCGCAACCCGCGCGGGCAGCATCTCCGCGGGCTAGAAGCAGGCTTTCAAAGCCGAATCGCAGAGGGCCGGGCATGACGCCCGGCCCTCTTTTTCGTTCAAAGGAGGCCTTTCATGAAGCAGGTTCGCACTCGGCTCACGTATGCGAACGTGATGTCGTCGATCGCCGTCTTCCTCGTCCTCGGCGGCGCCACCGCATTCGCCGCCCACCATCTCGGCCGCCGCAGCGTCGGCGCCAAGCAGCTGAAGTCAAACGCCGTCACCACCGCGAAACTGAAGCGCAACGCGGTCTCCCGGGCGAAGATCAAGAAAGAAGCCGTCGACACGACCAAAATCGCCGACGGCTCGGTTACCGGCGCCGACATCAACCTTCCCACCACGCCGTTCTCGCGGGTGACCGAGAGGATGCGCGGTAGCTCGATCCTGCCGATGTCCACTGCGCTGCAGGTCTACCCGCTGAGCCCTTCGACCTATGTCCAGCCGCCGGAAGAGGTCGACAGCTACGCCGGCGCCGTTGACCTGACGTTCTCTGCCGCGTGCGCCGCCCCGCGCTCGGCGAACGCCTACGTCCTGGTCGATCCGGCAGATCCACTCAAACCGGAACCGGGTGACATCGTCGCTTCCGGCCAGATCGGAAACCCGGTTGAAGGCACTCTCAGCCAGAGGCTCGAGATCGGCTCTGGGACGGGCGGAAGGTTCGAGCCCGGGACGGCCAAGCCACACAATGTCTTCCTCGTCGTCGAAGGCAAATGCGGCACGGGTGGCGGCATCGTCGCTTCGGCCGGCGCTGTCGACGTGATCGGCACGCGCTAGAGCGGGCGGAGCAACGAGATTGAAGAGGAGCGGCCGGCGGGCCGCCCCTCTTCGGCTTCTCAGACCATTCGTGTCGAGTGCTTGGAGGTCAGCTCGCCGGCCGCGGCTGCCTCGTCGCGCTTGGCCCAGCGATTGAGCTCGCGGCGGGCGAGGACCATCTTGTGGACCTCGTCGGGGCCGTCGGCGAGGCGCAGCATGCGGCTGAAGCGCCAGAGCGAGGCGAGCGGGGTGTCGTCGGTCATGCCGAGCGACCCGTGGATCTGGATCGCCCGGTCGAGCACGTCCATCACCATGTTGGCGGCGACGACCTTGATCGCCGAGATCGACTGGCGGGCGGCGCGCTTGCCCTCGGTGTCCATCTTCCAGGCCGCGTAGAGGGTCAGCAGGCGGGCCTGGTCGATTTCCATCCGCGAAGTCGCGATCGACTCCTGGACGAACTGCTTGTCGGCCAGGGGGCCGCCGAAGGCCTCGCGGGTGTTGGCCCGCCGGCACATCATCTCGTGCGCCCGCTCGGCGGTGCCGATCGCCCGCATGCAGTGGTGGATGCGGCCCGGGCCGAGGCGGTCCTGGGCGATCGCGAAGCCGGCGCCGCGCTCGCCGAGCAGGCTGTCGGCCGGGACGCGGCAGCCTTCGTAGCGGATCTCGCAGTGGCCCGGGCCCTTGTCGTGGCCCATCACCGGGATCGGCCGCACCAGGTTGAAGCCGGGGGCGTCGGTGGGGACGCAGATCATCGAGGCGCGGGCGTAGGGATGGGCGTCGGGGTCGGTGACGACCATCGCGATCGCCAGCTCGGCGCCGACGGCGCCCGAGGTGAACCACTTGTGGCCGTCGATCACCCACTCGTCGCCGTCGCGCACCGCCCGCGCCTGCAGCAGGGTCGGGTCCGAGCCCGACACCTCGGGCTCGGTCATCGAGAAGCAGGAGCGGATCCGCCCCTCGAGCAGTGGCTCGAGCCAGCGCTGGCGCTGCTCGTCGGAGCCGTGCTCGGCGAGGATCTCCATGTTGCCGGTGTCTGGCGCGGAGCAGTTGAAGGCCATCGGCGCCGCCGCGGGGCTGCGCCCCATCTCCTCGCAGAGCAAGCCGTACTCCCAGTTGGCCAGGCCCGGGCCGAAGCGCTCGTCGGGCATGAAGAGGTTCCACAGCCCCTCCGACTTGGCCCGCTCGCGGACCTCGACCAGGATCTTGGGGTAGGGGACGCCGGGGCCGACCTCAGCGTCGAGCGCCTCCATGATCTCCCGCTCCTGGGGGTAGATATGGGCGTCCATGAAGTCGAGGATGCGCTCGCGCAGGGTCTCGACCTGGGGGCTGGGCTTGAAGTCCATCTACATCCTCTCCTCGGTGCTTGGAGAAGCGAACGCTAGCGTGCCGCCGCCGCTCAGCGCCGCCGGTAGCGGGCGAACAGCTCGCCTTCGTGCTCCAGCAGCCAGGCCAGCTCCAGCTCGGCGACCGCCGGCAGCTCGCCCTCGATGATGCGTGGGGCGTCGCCGCCGGCCAGCTTCGGGGCGATCGTGAGGAAGAGGTCGTCGACCATCGCGCCGCCCTGCAGCTCGGCGTGAAGGCCCGGCCCGCCCTCACAGAGCAGGGCCCGGACCCCGCGCTCCTCGCGCAGGTGCCGCAGC